>NZ_JBAUSA010000001.1:0-1531 GCF_049581465.1 Caballeronia sp.
CCCACACTCTCCGCGAGCAGCACCCCGTCCCATCACCACCGGAACCGGCTCCCCCGCGGAGCCCCCTCACGGTGATCCAACCGCGCTATCAATAAGCTTTAACCGCGACCGCCGCTGTGCGCGAATCACAGCCTGATACGCATCCACATATTGCTGCGCCATCCTCCTCGATGTGAAACGCTCTTCAAAGCGTTTCCTCACCCCTTCTCGCGAGATCGTATGCAGCCGGTTCACGGCCGCAACCGCGCCAATTTCATCCTCGACGATAAACCCCGACACACCCTCGTCCACCACTTCCGGCACCGCACCGCGATTAAACGCAATCACCGGCGTGCCACACGCCATCGATTCGATCATCACAAGGCCAAACGGCTCCGGCCAGTCAATCGGAAATAGCAGCGCATGCGCGCCCGACAGGAATTCAGCCTTCTGATGGTCATCGATCTCACCGATAAACTCGACGTGCGGCAGCTTCATCAGCGGGGCAATTTCACGCTCGAAGTACTCGCGGTCCGCCTCGTCGACTTTGGCGGCAATCTTGATCTTCATGCCACATTTGCCAGCAATCCGAATCGCGGTATCGACACGCTTTTCCGGCGATATACGCCCGAGAAACGCCAGGTAACGCTGCTCGACCGGTTGCGGCATATAGCGATCTTCCGGCAACCCGTGATAAACCGTGGTCAACCACTTGGCCTGCGGCAAAGGATGACGTTGAGCGTCCGAAATGGAAATAACGGGAGCGGTATCGAAGGTATTGAAAATCGGCTGCTGTTCAGGCAAATCGAGCCGTCCATGCAACGTAGTGACGAACGGCGTGTCCTGCCGCTTAAAAAGCGAAAACGAGTAGTAATCCATGTGGAAATGCAACACGTCGAATTCATCGGCGCGACGACGCACCATCTCCATCAGCAACATATGCGGCGCGATCCGATCGCGAATGGCCGGGTCCAGGCGCAGCGCGCGCGGCCACACAGCTTCCAGTTTGGCTTTCGTCTGCGAATCGCCGCTGGCGAACAACGTCACGTCGTGTCCGAGGTCGACAAGCGCCTCGGTGATATACGACACGACCCGCTCCGTACCGCCATAAAGCTTGGGCGGAACCGATTCGGTCAAAGGGGCAATCTGTGCAATTTTCATTTTTCGCGTCTCCATCGCGTCTCCACTTAGTCTTACATCGCCGGGTTGCACAGCCACTGCTGTGCTTGTCCGTTCGACGGTCGTTGCGCGTTACCCATCCGACGCATCGCGACGACACCGCCATTATTCGCTGCGAAAGCCGCAAATTCGTCAAAATTTTCACTTCCGCAACCCTGTTACAGTCGTGAAACACTCGTTCAAGCCTATCGGTAAAGCCGTTTTTAACCTTCCGTGGCGCGCTGGACGCCCTTCAAGTCCGCCAGGAAGGAGTCGCGCCAGACGCCCAGGTTGTATTTGCGCAACGCAACCATGTTGGTCTCGTAGCGCTGCTTGCGTTCGGCGAGAGGCATGGAAAGCGCCACGCCGATCGCTTCGCTCATACCCACCATAT
>NZ_JBAUSA010000002.1:0-4720 GCF_049581465.1 Caballeronia sp.
GCAAGAAAATCCGACTTAAGCAGAACGACCACGCTAGCAGAAGGACTCAACGCTCTCCCCACACTCGCCGCTAACAGCACCCCCAAATCTCCCGCACCCCATGGAGTGCGTTCCATCTCGATAAAGCTTTATAATCGGCCAAGTCCCGGCAATTAGTTCGCTGTATGGCAATAATTGCGTGCTGAAATAGATAACCTGCAAGCAAATCGGAAAGTCTTTCATCTTTCATCTTCGGCGTGCTTGATCCTCTCAGCGCGCATTCGGCCTGGCGACGTACCTGCTACGTCCCGGAGATACCCCCGGCGCATTCAGCGTCGTGTGACCCTCAACGCTTTTATTAAATTCGAGACGCATGCCACACGTATTGATTGTCGATGACGATCCCAGTACCCGCGAGGCACTAGCCGCGATCATCGGCGAAGATGGACTGACGACAGCCACGGCAGGCGACCTGCGCGAAGCGCGGATTCAACTCGTGCGCCAAACGCCGGATGTCATATTCACCGACCTCAAGCTTCCCGATGGACTGGGCGTGGACCTGTTTGAAGATCTCGATCCGCGTTCTGGCGTCGAGGTCATCGTGATTACGGGCCATGCGACTGTCGAGTCGGCGGTGAATGCGCTGAAAATGGGCGCGACCGATTACCTCGTGAAGCCTATCAACATGCAACGCGTGAAGGCGATCTTGAGCCGCCTTCCGCGGCCAGGCGACCTGAAGGCCGAAATCGGCACGCTGCGTGGTGAATTGCGGCGAATGGGCCGCTTCGGCTTGATGCTGGGCAATTCGCCCGCCATGCAAACGGTCTACGACCAGGTCGGTCGCGTAGCGCCGACGGCAGCGTCGGTGCTGCTCATCGGCGAATCGGGAACGGGCAAGGAAGTCGCCGCACAGACGCTTCATGAACTCAGCCTTCGACGCAAGCATTCGTTTATCGCCGTGAATTGCGGCGCGATTTCTCCGAACCTGATCGAATCGGAAATGTTCGGCCATGAGCGTGGATCGTTTACTGGCGCTGATCGCCAGCACAAGGGCTATTTCGAGCGCGCAAACGGCGGCACGCTGTTTCTCGATGAAATCACCGAAATGCCGATCGAACTCCAGGTGAAATTGCTGCGCGTGCTGGAAACAGGCATGTTCATGCGCGTCGGTACGACAAAGGAACTGGAAACCGATGTTCGCCTGATCGCGGCGACCAACCGCGATACCGAACAGGCGGTGCTCGAAGGGAAGTTGCGCCTGGACCTGTATCACCGGCTCAACGTGTTCCCTATCAACCTGCCGCCGTTGCGCGATCGCGGAGGCGATGTCGAGCTGCTTGGCCAGGCGTTTCTCGATGAACTCAACTCCCGCTACAACACGAAGAAGACCTTCCCGCAGTCGCTGCGCGACATGCTCGGGTCGTACCCGTGGCCCGGCAACGTGCGTGAGCTGAAGAACTACGTGCAGCGCGCCTACATCATGTCGGGCGCCGAATCGGATAGGACGGCGACGGTGCCGTTGCAGATTTCCCTGTCGAAGCCATCGGCGGGAACAGCCATTACGATTCCGTTCGGCACGTCGCTCGCAGAAGCGGATCGACAGTTGATCCTTGCTACGCTCGAACAATCGGGCGGCGTAAAGACTCGGGCGGCCGAAATTCTCGGCATCAGCCTGAAGACGCTCTACAACCGCTTGGTCGAGTACGGCGACGACGTCAAGGGCGCGGACAGCGAAGCGAGCGTAGCGGGTAACGCGGACGCGACTGGGCGCTAACCGGAACTCAGCCACGCGCAGCGCCCGTTGCATTGCGGACTTCCAGGATGTCCGCTTTGGGCGGGCGTTTTTCTTTTGCGCGCGGGCTCGTCGCGCCGATAATGAAATAGAGGTCCGTGTGCGCGGTCTTCGGCGAAACTCGCCAATGCGGCATTTCGGGGGCATGGCTCTTGCTGGATCAGGAAGGTATGCCTAGCTCGCGCTAGCGGCATCGCCGGACGCGTTTTTAGCTGGCGATAATGCAAGCCATCGAGTCCACCAGCACTTCCATGATAAGAACGGGGAGCCGACATGATCGATCTCGCACCGCTTCGCGCGGTATATTGCGGCCAAGCCAAGCGTAGCCAACCCACGCGCAGCCGAGTCAACGCGCAGACACCGCAACCGCCCGATCCGCCCTTCACGCCAGACACGCCGCAGGAACCTGACACGATCCCCGATCCGACGCGCGAGCCGCCGTCGCCGCCTATGCAGCCCATCGGCGATCCGCCTCCCGGGCCAAACGAGACGCCGCACGTTTTGATGACCGTGCATTGAGCCGGGCCATGCGCCGATCGAACGGAAGGCGCATGATTGAAGAACTGTCTGCTGATACTGTAGGCATTACAACTCGCAATGCGAGTTTGACCGGATAGTTAATGTGAGCGGTCACTTTTGCTTGTGGGTCTCGTTCGTAGTTTGCCGCCGAACCAGTTCTCCGACGGCCTTCTTTTGGAGGCATCAATGAGGCACCCCGCACTTCGGCGCTCCGCGCGCCACTCGGCCAAACGTGAAACGCGTGCTGCTTCCGAAAAAATATCGGCCCCCGGCGATCCGCTCGTATCACACCCGGAACACGATCCCGCCGGACAAAATCGCGCCGTACCGGGCGTGCCGGCTGACGGCGACCATAACCAGGGTGGCGTGCGACAAGAGGGATTGGACTATCAACGCGATTTAGGTTCTGAGCAAGACGCCTGAAAAAGCTTGACTCACTGCGCGCGAACACCGTTGAAATATTCTGTCCGAACGTGGTTGGCCACGTGTTTTCGCTCGCCAGTCACATTTATATACAATTTTTATTTTTCAAATTGTGAAAGCGGCATATGTCTTGCGTTCGTCTGTTATCAACTTGAGAAGATAACCGACAACTAATGAGGTAACGCTGCAATGAGCAGATTGATCGTGGTATCGAATCGCGTTGCGCCGATCCAGGAAGGCAAGCCGGCGGCTGGCGGACTGGCGGTCGGTGTCCTTGACGCATTGAAGGAGACGGGCGGCGTGTGGTTCGGCTGGAGCGGCGAAATTGTGGGCGAAGCGTCCGAGCCGGTGATAGAGAAGCGCGGCAACGTGACCTACGCGACCGTCGGCCTGACGCGGCGCGATTACGACCAGTATTACCGCGGTTTTTCCAATGCCACGCTGTGGCCGACATTTCACTATCGCAATGACCTATCGCGTTTTGATCGCGAGGAGTACGCCGGTTACAAGCGTGTCAACGTCAATCTCGCGAGGCAGCTTAAGCCACTGCTTGAACCGGACGACATCATCTGGGTTCATGACTATCACTTGCTGCCGTTCGCGCAGGAATGCCGCGCGGCAGGCATCAAGAATCCGATTGGATTTTTCCTGCATATTCCGTTTCCCGTGCCTGAAATCATGCGCACCGTGCCGCCGCACGAGGAATTGATCAAGGCAATGTGCAGCTACGACGTCGTAGGATTCCAGACCGGCGCGGACCAGCAGTCGTTTGTCGATTACATCGAACGTGGAAACCTTGGACATCTCAGCGAAGACGGGATGCTGCAGGCTTACGGCCGGGTGTTGAAAGTCGGCGCTTATCCGATCGGCATTTATCCCGACGCCATCGCGAAAGCTGCCGAGCAGTTTTCGAATCGCAAGCCGGTGAAAAGTCTGCGTGACAGCTTGCGCGGGCGCAAGTTGATCATGAGTGTGGATCGGCTCGATTATTCGAAAGGGCTTGCGGAACGATTCCAGGCGTTCGAGCGCTTGTTGCTGCGTGCGCCGGGCTGGCACGGCCGGGTATCGATGGTACAAATCGCGCCGCCAACGCGCTCCGACGTGCAGACCTATCAGCGTATCCGCCAGAACCTTGAAGGTGAAGCAGGGCGGATCAATGGACGGTTTGCGCAATTGGACTGGACCCCGATCCAGTATCTCAACCGGAAATACGACCGTAGCTTGTTGATGGCGTTGTTCAGGTTGTCTCAGGTCGGCTACGTCACGCCTTTGCGCGACGGAATGAATCTGGTCGCCAAGGAATACGTAGCGTCGCAGGATCCGGCCGATCCGGGCGCGCTTGTGTTGTCCCAGTTTGCTGGCGCTGCGGATCAGATGCCGGGTGCGCTCGTGGTCAATCCGTTTGATTTATCGCAGATGTCTGAAGCATTGGAGCGCGCGTTGTCGATGCCGTTGGCCGAGCGTCAGGCGCGGCATACGGACATGATGGGGCCGTTGAGGGAAAACAATCTGTCGGTGTGGCGCGATTCGTTCCTGCGCGATTTGCGCAGCGTGGCGACGGCGGCATCGGCGACGAAAAAAGCGGTGCGGCAAGTGTCCGAAACCAAGCGCCCCGCACGCGCGGCGAGCTAAGCCGACAGACTGCGCCCAGGCGGCGCAACGACTCTATGCGTCCCTCGGTTTCAAGCCGATCCCGCTTACATTTTCAATCCTGTTGTGGGCACCATATTCATGGAACGTGATCTGACCGGGCCAGATGCTCAGGTCGCATGACGGCGCAGGGTGGTATCGATCGGTGGCAGCGGCAAAACGACAAACCACGCTACCATCCAAAATCCGCCCAAAATGCACAGTCCAAGAATGCAATGCTATCCGCCAAGCTAACAGAAAGCCGAACCTTGAAATCCCTCTGGTACTGGATAGCAAACCCCATTGCCCGATGGGGGCAGGACCACTGCGTCATGTTTTCGGCATCGATCGCGTTCTTCGCTGCATTCTCCCTCGCTC
>NZ_JBAUSA010000003.1:0-1744 GCF_049581465.1 Caballeronia sp.
CAATTGCGCCGCGCGCGATGCCTGGCTCGACAGCGCGATAACACGAGGCGCGGCGGCGCGTTCGGCGAGAAGCGGGACGCAGCGCAGGCCGACATCGCCGCAACCGACGACCAGTACGCGCGCACGGCGCAGTTTTCGAGTGGCGATCATGGGCAGATTTTAGGGCCATTCGTAGAATCGATTGCAACACGAATGACAGCCGCGACGGCTTAGGTATGTGTTTCACCCAACTTATTCAGGATCTATGGCTTTCAATGTCACGCTCCGGCAAAGCGGCCGGCAGTTTCAGGTAGAACCCGACGAAGCCGTGCTGCTCGCAGCGCTTCGTCAGGGCGTAGGACTTCCGTATGGCTGCAAGAACGGCGCTTGCGGATCGTGCAAGGGCTCGATCGTCAGTGGCGAAATCGAGCAGGCGCCGCATTCGTCTTCGGCATTGTCCAACGACGAAAAAACGCGCGGCATGGCGCTGCTCTGCTGTGCGACCGCGCAGAGCGACCTCGTTGTCGATATCCGCGAAGTTGCGGGCGTGGGCGACATCCAGGTCAAGAAGCTGCCCTGCCGCGTGAACGCGCTCGAACGCCGTGCGACCGATGTCATCGAATTGAAGCTGCAATTGCCCGCCAACGAACGGCTGCAATATCTTGCCGGGCAGTACATCGAATTCATCTTGAAGGACGGCAAGCGCCGCAGCTATTCGATGGCGAGCCCGCCGCATCACGAAGGACCGATCGAACTGCATATCCGTCATATGCCCGGCGGCACCTTCACGGACCACGTTTTCGGTCCAATGAAGGAGCGCGATATCCTGCGCTTCGAAGGCCCGCTCGGCACATTTTTCCTGCGCGAAGATTCGGAAAAGCCGATCGTCCTGCTCGCCTCGGGTACGGGTTTCGCGCCGATCAAGGCGATCATCGAACATGCGGTATTCAAGAACCTGAATCGGCCTATCACGCTCTACTGGGGCGGTCGCCGGAAGCAAGACCTGTACATGATGGAGATGGCAGAGCAATGGGCGAGGGACGTGCCAGGCTTCACGTTCGTGCCGGTGCTCTCGGAACCGGACGCGAGCGACACCTGGACCGGGCGTACGGGCTTTGTTCATCGTGCTGTCATCGAAGACCTGCCAGACTTGAGCGGTCATCAGGTGTACGCGTGCGGCGCGCCGGTGATGGTGGAATCGGCACAGCGCGACTTTACGAGCCATCACCGGCTGCCGGAAGACGAGTTTTTCGCCGACTCGTTCACCAGCGCGGCAGATCTTGCGAACCCGGTGTAGTCGCCAAGCGTGGCGGCGGCTCGATAAAAATCGGGCCGCTATGGTTTACACGCAGGAACTTCGTATCGTATTCTTCGCAAATGCTCAATATTCACACCAGTCTTCGACGTCGCCGCTCACGCTTCCCTAGGAATGCGGCTGGCTGGTCACGGATTGGCGCTTGAGACACACGTAGCGCTCGTTTCGCCACCATAAAGCCACGGATTCCGTGGCTTTTTGCTTTTCCGGGCTCGCGTTTTTGAACCCGTTTTTGAGTCCGCTTGTGAACCCCGCTTGTGAACCCGTTTCCCAGTCCCTTTCTGAATTTCCTACTTCGCTGGAGCCCGCCGTCATGAATTTCCAAGAATATCCCGTCGACTCGCTGATGTTCATCACGAACCGTCCCGAGATCGTGTTTACGCACGGCAAGGGTTCCTGGCTCTACGACAACAACGACAAGCGATATCTGGATTTCGTCCAGGGCTGGGC
>NZ_JBAUSA010000004.1:0-2659 GCF_049581465.1 Caballeronia sp.
GATGATCAGCACTTCGCGCAATGACTGGTGGTCCCGAGCCGCAAGAATCATCCGCCCCACGCGTGGATCGAGCGGCAAACGCGCCAGTTCGCGACCTAGCGGCGTGAGGGCGTTGTCGTCATCCACGGCGCCCAGTTCGTTCAATAACTGGTAGCCATCGGCGATCGCTCGGCCTGGCGGCGGTTCGAGAAACGGAAACGTTTCGATGGCCGTCAGGTGCAACGACTTCATCCGCAAGATCACGGCAGCAAGCGACGAACGCAGGATTTCAGGATCCGTGAAACGGACTCGCAGGTTGTAGTCGTCCTCTTCGTAGAGTCGAATACACACGCCGTCCGCCACGCGGCCGCATCGGCCCGCGCGCTGGTTCGCCGAACTTTGCGAGATCGCTTCGATTTGAAGCTGCTCGACTTTGTTGCGATACGAATACCGTTTGACGCGCGCGAGCCCGGTATCAACGACGTAGCGAATCCCCGGCACCGTCAGCGATGTTTCCGCGACGTTCGTGGCGAGCACAATGCGACGCGCGTTGGACGACCGGAAAACGCGCTCCTGGTCGGCGGCGGAAAGGCGCGCGAACAGCGGCAGGATTTCAGTGTGCGGCGGATGGTGCTTGCGCAGCGCCTCGGCGGCGTCACGAATTTCTCGCTCGCCGGGGAGAAAAACGAGGACATCGCCGGGGCCTTCGCGGCAAAGTTCATCGACGGCGTCGACGATGGCTTCCATCAGGTCGCGATCGTTTTCGCGCTGCGTGCGCGGACGGTCGGGGCGATCCTTCTGAGGCGCAGGCGCACCCTGCGCCGCTTTGACCGCCGGGCTTTCCTCCACCACCGGCCGATACCGCACTTCCACCGGATACAGGCGCCCGCTCACCTCGATAACCGGGGCAGGTTTTTCGTCGCTGCCGAAATGGCGCGCAAAGCGATCGGCGTCGATGGTCGCCGACGTCACGATCACTTTCAGATCCGGGCGTCGCGGGAGAATTTCGCGCAGGTAGCCGAGCAGGAAGTCGATGTTGAGGCTGCGCTCATGCGCTTCGTCGATGATGATCGTGTCGTACGCGGCGAGCAGCGGATCGGTTTGCGTTTCGGCCAGCAAAATGCCGTCGGTCATCAGCTTCACCGATGCGCCGGGCGACAGGTTATCGGTGAAACGCACCTTGTAGCCGACCACTTCGCCGAACGGTGTGCCGAGTTCTTCCGCGATACGCCGCCCCGTCGCCGATGCCGCGATCCGGCGCGGCTGTGTATGGCCGATCAGCCCGGAACCGCCCGCCCCGAGCCCGCGACCGAGCGAGAGGCAGATCTTCGGCAATTGCGTGGTTTTGCCCGACCCGGTTTCCCCGCTGACGATCACCACCTGATTGGACTGGATCGCGGCGGCGATTTCTTCGCGACGGGCGGAAACAGGCAGCGCCTCGGGGAACTTGATCGGCGGAATGGGGTTCGCTTCGACGACACGCCTCGGGCGCGGGGGGCGAGGGTCGGCGCTGGCAGACCCGACGGGCTGCGGACGGCTGCGCGGCTGCGTTTTCGCCGTTTCCCTTGGTGCGTGGGTTGCTGGAGAGACGGGTTTGACGTGCGTCCGAGTCGCGGGTGAGGCAGATTTGGCGTGCACCTGACTCGAAGAAGAGGCGGTTTCAGCGCGTGCCTGAGTCGAGGAAGAGGCGGTTTCAGCGTGCGTCTGAGCCGAGGGTGACGCGGCTTCCGCGTGCGCCTGGGTCGCGGGTGAGGCGCGTTCGCCGTGCGCCTGAGTCGCGGGTGAACGCTCAGTGCGCGGCCTTTGGGAAGCAGGCCGCACGACGGGACGATCTGAATTGCGCTCGTCCCGTGAGCCGTTCCCGGGAGCCGCAGCAGGTCGAGGTGATTGCGCGCTTGAGCTTGAACTTCCCGGCTGGTGTCGTACGGAACCGCGATCCTCGCGTCGCCCGGCCGTTTGGACGCTGCGTTCCTGCTGTCCACCCCGAGTACCCGAACTCCGTTGCGCGTTATCGCGCGCGACGCGCTCGACGTTTCGGCCGCGCTCGGGCACTTGGGTTTGCTTGGGTGAGTCGAGCGAACCCGGATCTGAAATGCCGCGATCGACGCCCGGGCGCTGCGCGCGGTCTGGCGGTTCCATAGCGACCTTGCGTGCCGGCGGCGCCACATCGTCGCGTACGGTATTGACCTTACCTGCCTGCGGTACCACATCCTCGCGCACGTTCTTCGCGCCCTGTGGCGGACGAACGTCAGTCCGAGGACCCATATCGCGCGACTGCGGTTTCGGGCTTGGGGGCTCTTCTCGCGAAGCATCCACCGGCGTTGGCGCTGCAACCGCGTTGCTGCGGCCCAACGATGAAAGTGCCGCTAGAGAGGAAAGAGACGAAAATTTCGATGACGACTCCGTGACACTGCGCCCCTCTTTCTGGCCTGAAGTGCTAGTTGAAGTGCCATTGCTACCGGCAGACGAAACACCGGAAGAAGACGCACCCAAAGCACCCCTATCCTTCGAAGGATCGCGAGAGACAGTCGGCGATGCATTTTTTTTATCCGGCGCTGGACGACCGGAACCCTTGGATTCCGAGGGCTTCGCGGACGCTGCAGGCCCCGCGGAACCCACCCCGCTCGGCCCCGCTTTCGCCCCCCCGCCTGCACCCGCGAATCTCCTCGCGGCCGCTTCC
>NZ_JBAUSA010000005.1:0-2298 GCF_049581465.1 Caballeronia sp.
ATTGGCGGGACGGGGAACCTGTTTGGCTCGGTGCTGGGGGCGGCGTTTTACGTGCTGTTCTCCGACTGGCTCTCTACGCTATGGCCGCGCTGGCTGTTGCTGCTCGGGCTGGTGCTGATCGCGGTGAGCCTCTTCATGAAGCGCGGTTTATGGGGCCTCGGCGAGCTTATCGTGCAGCGCATTCGGTCGCACAAGCGCCGCACCCTGGAGGGGTCATGAGCGAACCCATTCTGCAGGCAACGGGCGTCGTCAAACGGTACGGCAAGTTCACCGCGCTCGACAACGTCAACTTGCGCATCATGCCGCGCACCGTCCACTCGGTGATCGGTCCCAACGGTGCGGGCAAGACGACTCTGTTCCATGTGCTGACAGGAACACTGCCGATCACCACCGGCAATATTGTGTTCGATGGTCACGATGTCACACACGAACCGGACTATCTTCGTGTGAAACGCGGCATCGCCCGATCGTTTCAGGTTACCAGTTTGTTCGCAAACCTAAGCGTTCGCGAGAACTTGCGAGTTGCGGCGCAGGGCGTTGATTCAAACCGTGCGCTGAATGGCTGGACGCCGCCGCGCGGCGCGCTCGAGCAAGGCGATGTGGTTGACCCGATACTTGAACGTCTCGGGCTGACACGCTTCGCTGCGACGCTCGGCGGCGCGCTGTCGCACGGACAGCAACGTCGGCTGGAAGTGGGCATGGCGCTCGCGGCGCGACCCAAGGCGATCTTCCTCGATGAACCGACTTCGGGCATGGGCATCGACGATCTTGACGACATGAAGCATCTGATTCGCGGCCTGCGCGACGACTACACGGTCGTGCTGATCGAGCACAACATGGGTATCGTGATGGACATCTCCGACACCATCACCGTCATGCAGCAAGGACGGGTGCTGGTGGAAGGCCGCCCCGATGATATTCGCGGCGACGAACGCGTGCGCCGCGCTTATCTCGGCAACATGATCACCGGGGGCCGCGCATGAGCATGATCCTTGACGTGCAGGACATCCATGCATTTTATGGCAAGAGCCACATCTTGCAGGGCGTGTCGCTGACGATCCGCGAAGGCGAGACCGTCACGCTGTTGGGCCGTAACGGCGCCGGGAAATCGACGACATTGAAGAGCATCGCGGGCGTCGTCGCGCCGCAGCGCGGCACGGTGAAATTCAAGGGCGTCGAGGTCGGCACGTGGGCGTCGCACCGGATCGCGGCAGCCGGCGTGTGCTTCGTGCCGGAACATCGCGGAGTCTTCCGGTTGCTCAGTGTGGAAGAGAATTTGAAGCTGGGTGCGCGCCGCGATTCGCCCTGGCAGCTCACTGATATCTATCGGATTTTTCCGCGTCTGAAGGAGCGTCGCAGCAACGGCGGCGGCCAGCTTTCGGGTGGTGAGCAGCAGATGCTCGCCATCGGCCGGGCGCTGATGAATCATCCGCGGCTCCTCATGCTCGATGAACCCGTCGAGGGGCTTGCGCCTGTGATCGTGGAAGAGATTGTCGCGCAATTGAAGCAGATCAGGCAGGCTGGCATAGCGATTCTTCTGGTCGAACAGAACCTGGAAGTGTGCACGCAGCTCGCGGATCGCCACATCATCATTGAACAGGGCCGTATCGTCTATGAGGGTGACAACGCCGCGTTCGCTCGTGACGATGCGATCAAGGACCGCTACCTCGGCGTAGGTGTGGCCTGAATCTTCACCACGTGGAAGACGCATGAAAATTCTTATCGCACGCATGAATCACGAGACCAATACGTTCTCGCCGGTGGCTACGCCGCTTGAGGCGTTCGGCCGCGACGGTCCCGCTTATGGCGAGGACGCGTATAACGAGAACAAGGGCATGCAGACGGCGATGGGCGCGTTCATCGATGCCGCCGAACGCGCGGGCGCGGACATTGTCACGCCGATCTCGGCATCGGCGAATCCGAGTGGTCCAGTCGCGGCTGCCGCTTACGACGCGATCTGCACTGCGATCGTCGAGGCTGCGCGCGGCTGCGACGCCGTCATGCTCGATCTGCATGGCGCGATGGTCGCCGAAAACTCGAACGATGGCGAGGGCGACCTGCTCGAACGCGTGCGCGCTGCGTTGCCGAACGCGCCCATCGCTGTGGCGCTTGATCTGCACGCGAACGTGACGCAGAAGATGATCGGCAATGCGGACGTGATGGTCAGCTTCAAGACGTATCCGCACGTCGATATGTACGAATGCGGCGCGCACGCAGCGCGGCTTTTCTTTGATCTGATCGACGGCCGAGCACGTCCAGTGATCGCGTGGGCGCAGCCGCCGCTGCTCACGCACACGT
>NZ_JBAUSA010000006.1:0-4083 GCF_049581465.1 Caballeronia sp.
GTCGCACCGCTGGCGCCGCCCGTCGTGGTGGTAGCGCCTGAGCTGCCGCTTGAGCCGCCGCCACACGACCCAAGACACGCCGCTACCAGCAATCCCGCAAACGCTTCGAACAGGCGACGCCGGGAGCCCGAGTAAAAAGCAGATTTGGGTGGCAGAGAGTTCATGGTGATTCTCCAGTGGGCAACGAACGCCCCGCAACCGGTCCGACCCATTGCGCGCCGCAGCTCGGCGTAGCAAAGCGGCTACGGTGTCCTGCCACAGCAAGAAAAGCGCCTGAAGAAACTGATTCCACCCCAATTCTTTCACATCAAATATTCATATGTAATGCTTATTTTATCGATGAACCACCCGGCTCATGAGTCATCAAATTGACCGAAAATAACCGACGACTCGCGAATATTCCTGCGATCCGTTCCGGCGAAGGTCACTTTTGCGACGAACTAACATCCTCTTCAGACGGAAGAAGCTCAGTGTCCCAGCCGCCGCCGAGCGCCTCGATCAATTGAACGCTGGTCGTCATTTGTTGCACGCGCAGGCTAATCATTGCCTCCTGGTCGGAAAGCAAGGCCGTCTCGGCCAGGAACACATTCAGGTAAGTGTCTACGCCCGTCCGATACCGAACCGACGCAAGATCGTAGTAGTGCTGCGCCGCGGCGACGACGTCTCGTTGCTGTTCGAGTTGTCGACTCAGGATGCGCTCGGCGGCAAGGTTATCTTCGGTCTGCTGAAAGGCGGCCAGCACAGTCTGACGATAGGCGGCCACGTCGCCCTCATATTGCGCACGATATTGCGCGACGGTCGCCGTGCGCAACCCGCCATCGAAAAGCGTTTCTGCCGCAGACGGGCCAATCGAAAAAAACCGGGCCGGCCACGCAAACCAGTTTTGCAGCGTCGAGCTCTGGAAGCCGCCCGACAGCGAAATGCTGATGGTCGGATAGAAGGCAGCCGTCTCGACGCCTATCAGCGCGTTCGCTTGCGACATGGTCCGCTCTGCCGCGGCAATATCGGGACGTCGTTGCAGGAGCTCGGACGGAACGCCCGCCGGGATGACCGGAAGTGTGGTGGTGAGCGGATGGGCCGGCATCGAAAACGACGACGCGGGTTGACCGATAAGCAGTGCGATGGCGTGTTCGTACTGCGCCCGCGCAATGCCAAGATTGGTGGCTGCAGCCTCCGCTGTCTTCAGGTTCAACTGCGCTTGCGCGACCGACTGCGCGCTGTCGATCCCGGTGTGGCCGAGCACCTGGGTGAGTTCAAGGCTCTTGCGGTACGCCCGGATCGTTCGCTCGTTCAGCGCGATGAGTTCGTCCTGGCCGCGCAACTGGAAGTAGTCCTCGGCAAGGTTGGCCTGCTGGCTGAGCTTTTCATTGGCGAGATCCGCGGCACTAACCTGCGCCGCGTTCGCAAACTCCTTGACTGTATTGCGGATTCTTCCCCAGAGGTCCGGTTCCCACGACACGTCCAGGGGGAAGTTGAACTCGTTGGCCGTGACCCTTCCGCTTGGCAGTAGTACGTTGGAGATGCTTGCGGGCGACCCGGAGCGCGTAACGGCTGGCTGGAGCGTCGCGGTCGGCGCATAGCTAGCGCGTGCTTGGCTGACCTGGGCACGCGCGGCCATGAAATTCTGATACGCCTGCTCAATATTCTGGTTCGAACTATTCAGTTTGTCTTCGAGATCATCCAGTTCGGGCTCCTGATATATCTTCCACCACGGACCTCTCAACGATGCATCCTGGGGCTTGGCAGGCACCCATGACGTGCCATCGGGCCCGACCGATGCCTCGCCCTCCTTGAAGGACGCCGGCGTGGCGACTGGCGGACGAACGTACTCCGGGCCGACCGTGCAACCCTGCCCCATCGTCAACATGGCAAACGCACCTGCGCTGACCAGGATGCGCGGGATAGCTCCCACAAGCCGAGCTGATTTTTCCATGATGATTCGATGGCGTTGAGTGGTAGTCATGACGGTAGGCGACCGGCCACCGCACGCCCACGGCGACGATTGAAGCGCTGGCTCAGGCGGTCGAAATAGAGATAAATCACGGGCGTTGTATAGAGCGTGAGGATCTGGCTGAAGATCAAGCCCCCAACAATAGCTATACCCAGCGGACGTCTCAGTTCCGATCCGTTGCCGTGACCGAGCGCGAGCGGCAGCGCGCCGAGCGCCGCTGCAACGGTCGTCATCAGGATGGGCCGGAACCGCAGCATGCACGCTTCAAAAATTGACTCTTCGGTACTCTTTCCCTCAAGGCGTTCCGCCTGCAGTGCAAAATCGATCATCAGGATCGCGTTCTTCTTGACGATGCCAATGAGAAGGAAGATGCCGATGAGCGAGATGACATCGAGTTCGCTATGAAAAAGAATCAACGCGATCATGGCGCCCACGCTGGCAGACGGAAGCGTCGTCAGGATGGTGATCGGATGGATCAGGCTTTCATAGAGCACGCCCAGCACAATATAGATTGCCAGGAGCGCGCCCAGGATGAGAAACGGCTCACTGGCAAGCGAGCTCTGGAAGGCCTGCGCGGTGCCCGCAAACTGCGAGACGATGTTTGCGGGCGCGCCGAGCCGCTGCTGCATCTGCGTAATGAGCTGGGTCGCCTGGCCGAGAGACACGCCCGGCGCGAGATTGAAGGAGATGGTGACCGACGGAAAGAACGAGGAGTGATTGACCGCTAGTGGCGAGGTCGAGACCTGGGTGTGGGTGAACGCACCAAGCGGTACCGAACTCGTACCCGACGCGTGAACGTTGGTCGAGTTCAATGTCGAAGGCGAACGCAAGAGTTGCGGATTGGCCTCCATCACGACGTAATACTGATTGAGCGACGTGTAGATTGTCGAGACCTGCGACTCGCCGAATTCATAGTAGAGCGCGTTGTCGATCAGCTTCGGCGTGATGCCAAACCGTGCCGCCGTGACGCGATCGTAGTCGAGCAGGATTTGCAGGCCGTTATTTTGCTGGTCGGTCGTGACGTCCTTGATCTGCGGCATCTTTTGCATTGCATGGTAAAGCACGGGCGCCCATTGGCTCAGCGCATCGACAGTATCGGCCGATAGCTGGTATTGATACTGGGCATTGCTCTGCCTGCCGCCGACCCCAATGTCCTGTGCCGCCTGCAGGAAGGTCGAGGCCCCTGCTATTGCATTCAGCTTCGGACGCATGCGGTCGACCACCTCCGTGGAGCTTACGTTTCGCGCAGCTCGGGGCTTCAGCGTGACAAAGACGAATCCCGAGTTGCTCGCGCCCCCGCCCGGGCCGCCCTGGCCGCCGGTGAACCCGAGCGCGTTCTCGACGGCCGGGTCTTCCCGGATCACGCGCTGGATGTTCAGCAGGGACTCCCTCATCGACAGGAACGACGCGTCCTGCGCACCCTGGAAGCCACCGAAGATGGTCCCGGTATCCTGCTGCGGAAAAAGACCCTTCTGCACTACGCCAGCCAGGACCACGTTGAGCACCACAGTGAGCACGAGGCTCAACGCTACCAGGCGGGGATGCCTCAGCGCCCATCCCAGCGTCGTCCGGTAGGCCGCTAACAGATAGTCGAAGCCTCGTTCGCTGGACCGGAAAAACCAGCCGTGGTGCTCC
The DNA here is from genome assembly GCF_049581465.1 of Caballeronia sp. GTDB lineage: Bacteria > Pseudomonadota > Gammaproteobacteria > Burkholderiales > Burkholderiaceae > Caballeronia. Next base: position 3,587 of record NZ_JBAUSA010000006.1, read on the forward strand.
TGCTTCGCGGGCTTGAGCAGGTACGCGCACATCGCGGGCGTCACCGTGAGCGAAATCATCATGGAGATCGCGACCGATGTCGCGAGGGTGTACGCGAATTCGTGAAAGAGACGACCCGGGATGCCCCCCATGAATAGAATAGGTACGAACACCGCGATGAGCGACAAGCTCATCGCGACGACCGTGAACGCCACTTCCTGCGTTCCCTGTATGGCTGCACGCCGGGTCGGCACGCCCTGCTCGATCAAGCGCGTGATGTTCTCCATCACCACGATCGCGTCGTCGACGACAAAGCCGGTCGATACCGTGAGCGCCATCAACGAAAGGTTATCCAGCGTGTATCCCGCCAGGTACATGACGGTAAAAGTGCCAATCAACGAGACGGCAATCGCGACTCCTGGAATCAACGTCGCGCCGGGACTGCGCAGGAACACAAAGACCACGCCAATCACCAGCAGGATCGATATGCCCAGCGTGAGTTCGACCTCGTTCACGGA
>NZ_JBAUSA010000007.1:0-2660 GCF_049581465.1 Caballeronia sp.
AGTGTCGACGTCAGCGCGCCCTAGAGCGCACCAGCTGGCAAACATTGCCTGCAGAAATTCCGGTGGGTTGACGCGTATTTTTCGTTGCCACGTTCCGTGAGCTAGGGCCGAAGAAAGCAGCGCAAACTAGTGCGGTGGGTGTTCGAAATAGTGACGCGCATTCGTTCTGCGGGCGGAGGGCTCTGGGCCCAATGCTGCAATCTTATGTCTCAGTAAGCCAAATAAACCCGCTATAGATTAATTGGCGACGGGATCCAGACTGGGACAGAAACGAACATTAGAGTTACTCGAGAGAGGCGGAGATCACGTATACCGGCATGCGTATTTCTCGCCCCCCACGAACGCAGGGTGATCGCCAAGCACGGTCCGCTGCTCACTGACTGACCTGCTAATAAGCAGCACACCCACGTCCTCAACACGACGGCCCGCACGTGAAGCTAATGAATAAGATTCGAAAGACCCCCTGCGACACGCATAACTGCGCATAACAAATCCTCCGGGGGCATTGGACTAGATGCGAAAGCGTGGGACCCATTTATTACCAAATATACGAGATTTTAGTTGATCGCAAACCAACGCCGATCGCGACCCGTCCCAGCCAAGTGTCATTTGCAGTCGTCATATGCAACTAACAGTCAGTCGATCAATACCCACCCGTGAATCGAAAGCGTAGGGCCAAAAATCACCTGTTCTTGCGTTTGTCACACGGTTGGCCTATCTTCTAAATACTGTACATATATACAGGTATTGGAGAATGCCATGGAACAATGGGTACGGGTGCAAAACGAGCACGATCGGAAAGTCTTAGCCTGGCTGCGCGAACGGGTCGGGGACGCGGCGGTCACTGCGGCCGCCCAGGCCTGCGCGCGCGGCGACACCAAACCTTATCTTTCCATGGTCTGCCGGCAGCTTGGCCTGTCCGTGCCCAGGTTGTCCCGTCATGGCGCAAGTGCTGATGGAGTAGGGGAGCGACACCTGGCGGCCATGTACGCGATTTTGCGCGCACCGTCGGCGCGTGCCCACGCTAGCTGACAACTTCAATTCCATGCTGGCGCGCTTTTGGGTACGTCCGGCATGTTTTTGGAGGTTCACGCAAGCCTGATAACGCGTAAAAAGTGGTCACCGCCAGCACAGGCCAATATCCGACAATTCGTGCTAGGATATGCGCTGCAAATGCAACGCATTGGAGCAACTATGAAAACTGCCTCTCTACCCTCGCTTCGTGTCGATCCAGAGCTTCGTCAGGCCGCTGAAAGTGTCTTAAACGAGGGCGAGAGCCTCTCGTCCCTAATGGAATCGTCACTGCGATCAAGCGTCATCCGACGTCAGATGCAGCGAGATTTCGTCTCCCGGGGGCTGGCTTCCCGCGACGTGGCCCGTCGCACGGGCGACTACTACGCCGCGGCTGACGTGCATGCAGAGTTGGAAGCGATGCTTGCAGCGACCAAGAAAGCGAAGGGCGCTCGTTGAGTTATCAGGTCCGCTACACAGGTGAAGCGCGCGCTGACTTGATCCGCCTTTACCAATTTCTACTAGACCAAGATCCGGCGGCAGCTGAGCGAGCGTTGGAAACGATTCGCAAGGGTGTCGACATGCTTGAATCGTTTCCCTTCACGTGCCGAAAGGTCGACCCTGACAATCCGTTTCTACGAGAGCTCGTCGTGCCATTCGGCAATGCGGGCTACGTTGCGTTGTTCGAGATCGAAGACGAACGGACGGTCACGATTCTCGCCATACGGCACCAACGCGAGGACGACTACCACTAAAGTATGGCGTGCTCTTTCCCAGGTCAGCCGGGGCGCGACTCGAGCGGAGTGGGTACAACACGGGTCCGAGTTCACGTCAGCCATGCCGCCGTAAGCGCCAGGGACGACCCGTTCAGTGCGGAGACAACCCGTTTTCGATCTACTGTCTTTGCCTGCCAGTCGGTACAAGCGTATTTACGATGTCGAAAAGTACCGGTTTGCCAGTCGTTCTCTCGGCCCTACACCAGGCTGTTGGGCCGAACCCTAGATTTGCCCGCCTGAATCTGCCCGATCCGATCGAGGCGATCCGTTTCGTTTCGGATGGAGCAAGCCGGGGCTCACCGCCGTTGATATGCAGCCGTATCTTGAGAACCTGACCCGGATGTACAGGTGCTCAATCGCAAGCGGGGATTGACTCTCGCCATGATCCGGCGGCTGAATCCGGGACTGCAGATTCCGGCTGAAGTGCTGATCGCGCAAGCCTGACCGCGGGCCGCGCTTCGATTCGACCTGCAAGTGGCGATCAAACCCGTTGCCGCGCTCCTTGTAACCCGTCAAGATGGATGTCGCAGCGCGCTCGCGCTGTGCAACCGCCGCTCAAACGGCAATTTCAGCACTGGAAAAACGATGGCAACGGGCACAGTTAAGTGGTTCAACGATGCGAAGGGCTTTGGGTTCATCACGCCGGACGAGGGCAGTGACGATCTGTTTGCACATTTCTCGGAAGTCCGCTCGGAGGGATTCAAGACCCTCGCGGAAGGGCAGAAGGTGACCTTTGAGGCGAAGATGGGGCCCAAGGGCAAGCAGGCATCGAACATTCAACCGTCGTAAAGCGGCGCGGCACGGCGGCTCGCAAGGATCGCTGTGCCCAAACACCGGCAGCACGCACGGCCAGACCGCGGCCACATCCCATAT
>NZ_JBAUSA010000008.1:0-4432 GCF_049581465.1 Caballeronia sp.
AGGCAGGGTTGTCGCTCAAACGCGGCACCGTTGGCAACGACTTGATGTATTTCGAAACCGGCCAGGGGAGCGCGCTGTCCGCCAATGCGCATCACGGCGTCGATCAGCAGACCTGCGAAGTGCGCGCTTACGCGGTCGCGCGCAAGTTCAGCCCGCTGCTGGTCAACACGGTGGTCGGTTTCATCGGCCCGGAGTATTTGTACGATGGAAGGCAGATCATTCGCGCCGGACTCGAAGACCATTTCTGCGGCAAGCTGCTCGGCGTGCCGATGGGTTGCGACATCTGCTACACCAACCACGCCGAAGCCGACCAGGATGACATGGACAACCTGCTCACGCTGCTGGGGGTGGCCAACGTCAACTTCATCATGGGCATTCCCGGCGCCGACGATGTCATGCTCAACTATCAAAGCACCTCATTCCACGATGCGCTTTATGTGCGCAGCGTGCTCGGCTTGCGTCGTGCACCGGAGTTCGAGGCATGGCTTGAATCGATGCGAATTGTCGATGCGCGCGGCGCACTATTGAACCAGTCTGCACCGCAACCGCTGCTTGAATGGATGAGCACCTGATGCCCGACCTCGACGACACCCCCTCTTCCGTCGATGCCAATCCGTGGGACGCGTTGCGCCGCTTCACCAACGCGCGCATCGCGCTCGGCCGCACCGGCAGCAGCTTGCCAACTGCCCCCCTGCTGGCATTTGAACTATCGCACGCGCGAGCACGCGACGCCGTGCATCAACCGCTCGACGGGGCCGCGCTGCATGCGTCGCTGAATGCTGCCGGTTTTGAAACGCTCGATGTAGAAAGCGCCGCGCCTGATCGCGAGCACTATTTGCGGCGACCGGACCTGGGTCGCAAGCTCAACGACGAAAGTGCGTCGCGGCTGCGCGACTATGCGGCCGCAGCGCCCGCTGCGTTCGATGTCCTATTCGTGGTCGCCGATGGATTGTCGGCCTACGCCGCGGCACGTCATGCCGTGCCGCTGCTCGAACGAATGCGCACGAAGCTCGCGGACATCAGCATCGGTCCGATCGTGATCGCGCGACAGGCGCGGGTTGCACTCGGCGATGGTATTGGTGAGCTTTTACGGGCGCGGATCGTTGTGATGCTGATTGGAGAACGGCCGGGGTTGAGTTCGCCCGATAGTCTCGGCATCTACCTGACTTACGAACCGCGTACTGGCAAAAGCGATGCGCAACGCAACTGCATTTCAAACGTGCGCCCTGAAGGACTCGGCTACGACGCGGCCGCGTTCAAGCTGCATTACTTGCTGACTGAAGCGACGCGCCTGAAGCTGACGGGCATTAGACTCAAAGACGATAGCGATGCGTTGTTACCAGCCGCAGGGGAATCCGGCTCGGTGTTGCCGCGTTAGACAAACTGGACAAATACGACGAGGCGCCGCCCGTCCGGTGATAGATGTCAGCTCGTCCTCCGCTTATTGCGCACCCGCCACCGTTTCACTTCCCGGCACGCAATGCGACTGCAGCGACAAATACCCGGCGTTATAAGCCTTGGGATCTTTCTTCGGCAGCGTATAAGCGATCCGGCATTGCTCGACCGGACCACTACCCCACTTCACCGTGAGCGCCCCCTGCTCTTCAAGACCACGCGCAAATATTCTGCTGTCCTGACCGACTACACCCACGGTCTTACCTTGTTCGTCTTCCACGCTTGCTCCAAATGGCAACGCTCCGCCGCCTAGTTTCGGCGCCTGAATCAATGCAGCCCGGCCGCTCACTGTCTCGTACTTCATCATCACTATAGAGCCTGCGCGCGGCACGGCTTGCGCTGATGTCGATTTAAATTCGACGTCGGTGGACGTGCCTTTCGGATCGATATCGACCACGTTTATGCTGTACGGCGACAGGTAAGGAATTACCGCATAGCCACGTGGATCGACCTTCGTGCCCGGCGAGCTCGTCACCATCGCCCCGGCCGCAGCCGGCGCCTCGACAATGCCGATCGTGTCACCAACGGTCTGCGAGAACGTCACGCCGCCCGGGTGAGCCACGACTGAGCCTTGCACGCCCGCCGATACCTGGCGCGTGCCCGCACCGCCGCTCGCCGATGCATTCAACGTCGCATAAGGCGCGCGATACGTGGCGCTCACGCCCGCATTGCCGTTGTTCGCCGAATTGCCCCCGGCGTTATACGTGCCGTAGCCGTTGTACGAGAACTGATTTGTTTCGCCAAGCGAACCACTCACGTTCGCCTGCATGTTCGTTGCACCATTGGAGTTGTGCGAGGCGTTCGTGGTCAGCATCGGCGCATGCGCCGTGTGGCCTAGCGGTATCGTCGTACTGAGCAGGAAGTCGTTTGACATCGTTCCGTCCATCGAACGCGTGCGCCCGGCCGTCAGGCTGTAGGTCCCGTACTTGAACGAGTTGGTATAGCCGGCCTGGAACAGCGTGTCGGCGCCGCCACGATTCCAGTAGTTTTGTGTCGATCCGCTGACGAACACCGTGCCATGCTCACCCAGCTTCTGATTCACCGACACCTGCATGCGGTTGCGCTGGCGGTAGATCGAATTGATATCGCCGCCGTGAGCCGCGATATCCCTGATCGACGCGGCGTCGTTCAGGTTCAGATAACCCGCGGTCGAAAAGCGGTAAGCCGCCACCGATATATTCGTGTCCGTTGCCGCGATGAACTTGCTATAGCCCACGCGCACGCTCGTGCCATGCATCGACTGGGCGTTCGGCACGTTCGTGACGGCGCCGGTCACGTCCATCGAAAATGCGCCAATGCCCGTGTTCAACGCACCACCCACGTTCATCGCGCCATAACCGCTCGAGGCGACCAGACCGCCATAAACGGTGATCGTATTGGTGAGGCCGCGCTGGATCGTGAACTGCCCGAAGACGGGTTGGGTATCGAGTGAGTCGTTGCGCAACTGGCCCAGCGTCGCACTGAAACGCGTCACGCCGGGGCGCAGTAACTGAGCCACCGATGCAAACGGCACCGTGAATTCCTTGCTGCGGCCATCGGCTTCCGTGACGGTGACAACGAGGTCGCCGCCGTAGCCGGTCGAGTAAAGATCGTTGATTTCAAACGGACCCGGGGCGACATTCGTTTCCTGCAACACCTGGCCGTTCTGGCGAATCGTGACGCGGGCGTTGGTTTCCGCCGTGCCGCGCACGACCGGTGCATAACCGCGCATCGATTCAGGCAGCATGCGGTCATCGGTCGCGAGTTGCACGCCGCGAAACGAGACGCTGTCGAAAATCTCGCCGCTGGTACTTGCATCGCCTACGGTCAGTTGCGCGCCCAGCTTCGTCACGTCGCGCTGCGCATAGGTCGCGATGTTGTCGAACTGCGTCTTCTGCCCCGTGCCCGTCGATACCGACGATTGATGGCGGATATGCCACGCGCCGATATTCAGGCCCGCGCTCAAGCCCAGATAGCTCTGGCTCGAGCCGAAGCCCGATCCCGCAGTGTGATACGTGTTGGCGTTGTAGCTGATGAATCCGCCGTTGACGCCCTGCTCCCACTGTTCGGGCGGCACATAACCCCGTGCTGAATTCTTCATGAACGCTTGCGGCACGCTCAGTTCAAGCGTCTGCTGGGTGAAGTCAAAGTCGACGGTTGCACCCGGCACCAGGCTGCCGATCTCGTCGCACGTATTTGCGTTGGACGCAGCCGCAGCCGGAGCCGCTGCACCGCTGCGTCCGGCGGCCGCGTCGGCCTTTGCCAGATCGATGCCTGCGCGCTGCAAAAGCGCACGGCTGAAACAGGGCTTTGAGCCCAGCTTGCCGCCCGTGGCAGCAAAGCGAATGTCTTCGCGAGCCAGACGCACGCCGTTCACCAGCAGATCCACTGCATAAGTTCCCGGCGCCACGGCGTTACCGCGCGTGAAACGGCTGGTGTCGACCGAGGCGCCCGCGTCGCCACGCAAATACATATTGTCGAAGCTGACTTCATCGACAGTGCCCGTCTGGGTTTGCGCCGATACCAAGGCATCCGCCATGGCTTGTGGAATCGCAGCGCACGCCATCATCGAGAAAGCGATCGCGGCCAGCGGCTTCAGACGCAGTCGGAACGTGTCCAGGTCTTGACTAGGGGAAGCGTGTTGATCGGTGGTTTTCATGATTCAGCCTGCGATGGTTTCCGTCGATTCAGACGCGACTTGACCCACCGGGCTGTTCGGAGCAGACCGTTCGGAAAACCGCGTGATGGAGTGTTTTGAAGAAGGCGTCGGCTCGTTGCGGCCCGCGACGCCCTCGGTGCCGCCCCTCTTGGGGGGCGCCAGCCTTACTGAGACTTACTGGGCCTTACTGAGCCTTACTGAGCCAGAGGCAGATCGAACGGCAGGGCGCCGCCGAAGTCGCTGATCGCCTTGTACCTGACATGAGCGTTAGCGGGAACGGCGTTCAGATTCTTGATCGGAAATTGCGCTGTACCACGCGGCTCAACCATGCCGCCGATA
>NZ_JBAUSA010000009.1:0-12312 GCF_049581465.1 Caballeronia sp.
GGGATGAACGCCCGGATTTGCTCGGTCAGTGCCCGGATGTAGTCGGTCGATGCGATAACGGGCCCCTTGGCGTCCTTCAGCAACTTCTCGACGTGCGAAGCCTTCTGCACTTCGGTCGGATGCAACAGGTTCCAACGCTGCACTTCATGCCCCTCACGCGCCAGCTCCGTGATGCCGGGTGCGCTCCAAAGGTCAGCGGCGACGCCCCAATCATTCTTCAATAGATCCGCTGCTGCGATCACTTCATTGAAAATGGTGCCCGCACCGATCAGTTGTACGCGCGGCGCCTTCTGGTCGACCTCAGCCTTGCGGAACGAGTACATGCCCTTGATGATGTCCGCTGCGACTCCGTCGTCCTGTGGAATGGCCGGGTGCTCGTAATTTTCGTTCATCACGGTGACGTAATAGAACACGTCTTCCTGCTCCGTTACCATCCGGCGCAAACCGTCCTGCATGATGACCGCGAGCTCGTAGCCAAAGGTCGGGTCATAGCTCACGCAGTTCGGTATGCCCGACGCCCACATGAGGGAGTGACCATCTTCATGTTGCAGACCTTCACCGTTGAGCGTGGTACGACCTGCCGTGCCGCCAAGCAGGAAACCGCGTGAGCGCATGTCACCTGCGGCCCATGCGAGGTCGCCGATGCGCTGAAACCCAAACATCGAGTAAAAGATGTAGAACGGAATCATGATCTCGCCGTGCGTCGAATACGACGTAGCGGCCGCGATCCAGTCCGACATCCCCCCTGCCTCGTTAATGCCTTCCTGCAGGATCTGGCCAGTCTCGGATTCACGATAAAACATCAACTGACCGGAGTCTTCAGGCTCATACTTCTGGCCGTCCTGATTCCAGATGCCAATCTGACGGAACAAGCCTTCCATGCCGAACGTACGCGACTCGTCTGGCACGATTGGCACCACGCGCTTGCCTAAGGTCTTATCCTTCAGAACGATGTTAAGGAAACGCACGAACGCCATCGTGGTGGACATTGTGCGTCCCTCGCCACTGCCCTTCAAGAGTGCCTCGAAGGCGCTCAATGCAGGTGTCGGGAGAGACTGCGCCTTTTGTCGACGCGCCGGGAGATAGCCCCCGAGGTCTTGACGACGGGCGCGCATATACTCGAGCTCCTTCGAACCTTCGTCAAACGTAAGGTACGGTACGTCGACAATTGCCTCGTCGGAAATCGGCAGCTTGAAGTGGTCCCGGAACTTCATCAACTGCTCGACCTGCATTTTCTTTTGCTGGTGGGTGTTATTCATGCCCTGCCCAGCTTCGCCCATGCCGTAACCCTTGATAGTCTTAGCAAGGATGACCGTTGGACGCCCATTGGGTGTCGATGCCTGCGCGTATGCGGCATAGATCTTGTGCGGGTCGTGGCCGCCACGGTTGAGTTCCCAGATTTCGTCGTCCGTCCACTCAGCGACCATCTCCTTCAGTTTCTGCGTATTGAAGAAATGCTCGCGTACGAAAGCGCCCGACTTCGACTTATAGGTCTGGTATTCACCATCAACGACCTCCATCATCCTTCGCATCAGCGCGCCGTCGTGGTCAAGAGAAAGCAGTGAGTCCCAGCGGCTGCCCCAAATTACTTTGATCACGTTCCAACCGGCACCGCCAAACAGATTTTCCAGTTCCTGGATGATCTTGCCGTTGCCTCGTACAGGCCCGTCGAGGCGTTGAAGGTTACAGTTCACCACGAAGATGAGGTTGTCCAGTCGCTCGCGGCCCGCCATACCGATCGCGCCCATCGACTCGGGTTCGTCCATCTCACCATCACCCAGGAACGCCCAGACCTTCCGGCCTTGCGTCTTGGCAACGCCGCGCGCTTCGATGTACTTCATGAACCGCGCCTGATAGATCGACATGATTGGGCCAAGGCCCATCGACACAGTCGGGAACTGCCAGAAATCTGGCATCAGCCATGGATGGGGATACGACGGCATCCCTTGACCACCCACTTCCTGCCGAAAATTTTCGAGTTTTGACTCGGTCAGCCGCCCCTCAAGAAAGGCGCGCGAATAGATTCCGGGCGACGAGTGGCCCTGGAAAAAGACCAGGTCGCCTCCGTGGTTACCCGAGGCGGCATGCCAGAAATGATTAAAACCAACGTCGTATAAAGTTGCCGCAGATGCAAACGAGGCAATGTGACCGCCTACGTTCGTCTCCTTTCCGGCTCGAAGAACCATCGCAATAGCGTTCCATCGAGTGTAGGAGCGAATCGTATGCTCGATGGCCTGGTCGCCCGGAATCTTCTTTTGATTCCCGGTCGGGATGGTGTTGATGTACGACGTACTGGCAGAAAACGGTAGATGCTCACCATTCATGCGCGCGAATTCGATCTGCTGCTGGATGAGAAAATGCGCGCGCTCCGTGCCAACGTGTGCGATGACACCGTCAAGAGCACCTAGCCATTCCGCAGTCTCTTGCGGATCGTCGTCATTCTGCGGATCGCGGACGTACTTCAAAACATCATTCGGGACTGCGGACATGCTTGCCTCCTAAATTAAGGAATGCTTTGTAACAGACAATGAAGCTCGATACCCATCACCGGATGCGCAGATTCTAAAGATGGCCGAACTCGTTACACAAGCAGTTTTTTCGAATCGTGAGAGTAAATATCATAATGTGATAAATTGCTGCGCCGCAACTCTACGTATTAATCGACTGCATTCGCTTCTGGAGAATTGTTCGGAATCAAGCTAGTCGGTGAATTCAGAGCAGAAACGACGCATTCCAGAAAGTCAGCACGAAGCACCGTGATCAGCTAAAAAATATTTCTAAAGCCTTACATACCATAGTGTCTTTGTGAGACCTACATGAATTTCGAACCAAATAAAAACTCTGGCTAAACCTGAAGAGGATTTGATATCACCGAATTTTTCTCATAGCCCTGAGAGACGCGTGTACGCCACTGAGGGCACGAATTCTTAACAATTCACCTTGCGTTCGATTAATCCACCTGGCGTGCTGTATCGACGTATGGCACTACCCCTTGTTGACGAGGCTCACCACACGGGACATAGATTTCGCTGCCAGAACGAGCAGAGCGCCGGCCGGACTGTAGTCGACGTTTTGCATCAGGTCGGTCAAATACAACATGGATAGCGCGATGAGCGGGTGGTACATCGCACGGCTTATCAGGCTTTTCATCGACATCTCACGCGGTTTCGTTTGCACGAACCGGTAAGCCACTGTGCGTGAACCGATCTGCGCAAGTTTGGAGGCACGCCGGGCTTCCGGAATCCGTGGAAGGCTTGGCCGCGAAGCACGGGTGAAGTTGATCTGTCCTGTCCCGTCCTTTGATGAACTCTGCCTCTCGCGACCTGTTGCCGTCCTGCTCGTGCGTCGGCGTTTTTTGCCCGATCGTCCAGGTCTTGCCTATGGTTCGCCTAACCATTGCATGTCGTCCAGAAAGTTTGTCCGGTCCTCCTGCAGAAGGGCGCGATCTGGTTGCACGCGGTTGTATCAGGCAGCGATGCGCCCACACTCAAGGGTATCGAGGCAGACCCGCTGGGGCTGTGATGATGGGGCGAGACGTCGCCGAGCCGGCACACCGCGAATCCAAACCGCGGTTGTCTCGAAGACGATGAACGACAGAAGGACGGGCAAACTCAGCACGACCTGACGCCGGAACCAATCGGGGTCAGACATGCTCGCTAAGGGACACGCGCGAACATCCACACGAATCGCGCGCCGATGCATCAAGCGTTGTGAAATTTACCGGTAAGGCGTTTGTTATCTGCCGTCGCGGCAGGTATAAAATGTACCTCTCGGCCACGTTGAAGAATGGCCGGCATCCCGGTTCCCTGCCCGGGAAATCGCATCTCACGCGAGCTATTTATGGATGCAGTTTCTGACGTTCTGCGCGCTGTGCGTCTAAGCGGCGCGGTGTATCTGAACGGAACCTTCACGGCACCGTGGTGCATTATCGGCCGTACGGACGCTGCGCTTTGCGCGGCCTATCTGCCGCGATCCGAGCGTGTCGTCTCATATCATCTGATCATAGAAGGTAGCTGCTGGGCCCAACTGGCAGACGCCCCCGATTCGGCTATTCATCTCAATGCCGGCGAATTGCTGGTGGTGCCGCAAGGTGAAACGCATCTGATGGGCAGCGCCGTGGATCTTTCGCCGACGCCATCGGAGTTGCTATTAGCCGGCCCCATGGCGGCAGCACCTGGTGAGGTGATGACGCTATCCCACGGAGGCGGGGGACCTATGACTCGCATCGTATGTGGTTTTTTGGCCTGCGACGATACGCTAAGTAACCCACTGCTCGCATCGCTGCCGCGACTCTTCAAGATTGATATGCGCCACGATCCGCGCGCAGCATGGCTTGAGTCCTCTCTCAAGTTTGCAGCCGCCGAGGCGGCGCATTCGCGCGCGGGCGGTACGATTGTCCTCGCCAGACTGTCCGAACTCCTGTTTGTCGAGGCGGTCCGTAGCTGTATCGAAGCGCTTCCTGCCCACCAGACAGGATGGCTGGCCGGCGTGCGCGATCGCTATGTGGGACGCGCGCTTTCGTTGCTCCATGCTCATTCAGTTCACCCCTGGACCGTTGATGAACTCGCGCGCAAGGTGGGGTTATCGCGCTCCGCGTTGGCGCAGCGCTTCACCGATCTTCTTGGACAACCGCCAATGCAGTACCTGGCGCGATGGCGACTGCAGATCGCGGCGCAGGAACTTCTGATCGGCCGTAAGTCGCTCGCCGCTGTAGCGGAGCAGATCGGTTACGAGTCAGAGGCAGCGTTCAGTCGGGCCTTCAGGCGAGAATTTGGAATGCCTCCGGCTGGCTGGCGCAAGAGCAAAGGAAAGATGAATGGCTCTGCCGAATCGGCGCAGGCCGCACTCGGCGCGAGTACCATCACGCCACTATCGGATCAGTGACGCCGACTGATAAGCACAACGGTGCCTCGATAACACCAGCAAGCGCACGATCTGATCGGTGGCTCATTGCGCCGATTGGCCAAATCGCTAGCTTGCCCCCTGCCGTGCCCGACGCAGCATTCATCCGCACGCGTCAAAGCTGCCCCGGCGTTTCGGCCATATCTTCCGGCGGCCCGATCATAGAACCTCGCGTCTCCCAATCGTACATTTGAGCTTACCGGATGCCAGATCAGCCATGTGGTTCTGGCCGGTAGATGAACATTCACAGCTCGACCGCACGTCGGTCCGTATTGGGAGAAATGCCATGAACGCAGTATCGCGACCCTCCGACCGCGATCGTTACGCCCGGTGCATTCGCGCCTCAAAGATGGTCAGTTGGGACATCGAGCGTGACGTGATTGGAGGCCTCACCTTTGACATGTCCCAGAAATATCTTCCCGACGGACTCTCACTGGCTCCGAATTTCTTCACGCTCTCCGAGAGCGAGAAACGTTTCGTCAGCCAGATCCAGGGACGCACGTATGCCAACGTGTTCGGACTGGTAGAGCGCTTTATCAACGCCAAGGTGCTGGAAATCAGCCGTGACTATTGGCTCGGCGACCAGGTGGCGCTTGAGGCGCTCGTCCGTTTTAGCGACGAGGAGCTTAAGCATCAGGCGCTGTTTCGCCGCATCGATGAGATGATCGCTGAAACCCTTCCCCCCGGGTATCACTTCGACGTCGATCCGGATGCCGTTGCGTCTGTAGTCCTCGGGAAAAGCACGTGGGCCGTATTGGCGCTGACGCTGGATATCGAACTATTCAGCCAGCTCCACTACCGCCAGAGTATCGATCCAGACGATCAGCTATCGGAGCTATTCAAGAACGTGTTCCTCTACCATTGGAAGGAGGAAAGCCAGCACGCCATCGTCGATGAGCTCGAATGGGTCCGTCACGACGCCACTGTGACGGCCAGTGATCGCGACAAGGCTGTTGACGAGTTCATTGAACTGGTCGCCGCGATCGACGGCATTCTGCAGGCGCAGGCCGCGGCCGACGCGCGTTACTTCGTGACCCACTGCGGCCGCGCAGTCTACGAAGCGGAAACCCTGTCGGTCGAAGCAAATTTCCTTGAGGCTTATCGGTGGCAATACATCCACTCGGGTGTACGTCATCCCCATTTCAGGGAGGTGCTTTATAACCTCATCTCCGAAGACCAGGGCATGCGTATCCGGGCTGCACTAGCCACCCTGCAATGAGATTCGCCGAAGCTGAACAATCCACGTTTTTAAAGGAGATAAAACATGAATGCCAATGCACAGGCCAATGAACCTAACGTCGTCAACGGTCTCAACGTGGACGATCTGTTCGCCCTGATTGAAAGCGTCAAGGACAATGTCTCGAAAGCCACCACCAGCTGGCGCGTTGCTACGACCTGGAAGGGCCAGACTCGGACTCGCGCCGAGGTAGAGGGGTTCTCTATTGGAGGGCAGGACGTGTCGCGCCGGTTCACGATCGATATCGACGAGCCTTGCGAGCTCGGTGGCTCGAACAAGTTCGCCAATCCTCAGGAGCATCTGATCGCGGCGCTAAATGCCTGCATCACGGTGGGCTACGTGGCGCAATGTGCCGTCCGCGGGATTACGCTCGAATCCCTGGAGATTGAGACGGAGGGTCAAATCGACCTTAGGGGTTTTCTTGGGATCGACCCGCAAGTTGCAAACGGCTACGAGAGCCTGCGTTACACCGTTCGTATCAAGGGCAGCGGTACTAAGCAACAATTTGCCGAAATCCATGACGCGGTATTGGCCACTTCTCCCAACGTCTACAATCTGGCGAACGCCGTCGTCCTGAAATCGACTCTCGTGGTCGGGTGAACGCTTTCGCCTGACAGTGAGCGCTGGGTAGCATGTCGGCGGGGCTTCTTCCTGCCCCTGCGTGTACTCTCGCGCCTCTTTCGGCACCGCTTCCTCGAGTACCTCTCACGCTATACGCGCCGCGTCCGACCGATCAGTGAGTACTGGCGAGTCGAGAGGTGCGGCGACTCGTGAATTCTGCTCGGGAACAGAAAGTCCGACGGCGACAGTCTCGCTGTCTTGATCTCTTGGTCCATATCACGCACTCGCAGTTTGGTCAGATCGCATGCTCTCAACTTGCTCCTGAAGTGTATCCTTCATCAACGACCTCATCAGATCGCGATCACCAGCGACGAACGCTTCACTCGACCGCAGACTCGCATTACGCTGGCTGTCGCAAACGCATCGGGTTTGCCCTCCGGGGCAGGACGTTTTACTGAACATCTACAACCTATCCGATGCCCATCCTCGTCACTCAGGCGTTTGCGCCCTCAGCTTTCCCCCGCATATCTCGGCACACTACCGCCGCCGCTCGGCAAGCTTGCGCGGTAAAGCGCGATTGAAAGGAAGCCTCGACTCAAGCTGGGTTTCGCGATCCACGTGTTCAGAGCCAGCGTGGCGACTGCGGTGTAGCCGCATAGACCCCTCCGGATGAATATAGGGCGAGAATACGACCAAAGTCCACTAGCGTTGCGATTGAAAAGCGACTATCAATAATGGAACCAGCAAGGTGAGGAACGCCCCGCGGCGAGGCGCATGCGGATTGTCAACCGAGAGTCAGACATTATGCTGGGCAACTCATGTTGAGATAAGTCTGCGCTAGCTGAGGCATGCGTTACAACGAAAGGCCCGAGTCGGTGTGCGAGCGTCGGGCGCATTAGCATGAGTCTTCCATTTCTTCTGCGGTAAATGACCGTAATATTTCGCGCGCGCGAGCGTTCAGAACGGAGGGAGAGGCGATGTCAAAGAGCATATATTCTCTGCTGGCGGTGATCGGATTGGTCGCCTGCTCTGTTACAAGCGAGCAACCGCTTTCCGAGGTCGAGAAAGCATCGCGATCAGGGTTTCTGACCAATTATCCCTTGCTGCATCCGGGCAAAGAAGGCGAGGCACGGCTTCGCTACGTCAATTCCAATGTAGATTGGAAATCCTACACGGCAATTTTCCTTGAGCCAGTAGTGTTCATCAGCGATGCCGACTCAAAAATCGATGCGAAAGAGCAGCAAATATTGTCGGCCTATTACTACAGCACGATGAAGAAGCATCTATCGACGGTGCTCCCGGTCGTTGACTCTCAAGGCCCGCACATTTTGGTAGTCCGCGTCGCCCTGACGCACGTTACGAAGGAGGACCCGGGATTGCGTACCATCTCGGTGGTCATCCCGCAGGCACGGTTGCTAGATGCGGCGCAGAGCCTCGGGACGGACACCTATGCCTTCGTCGGATCGGCGCAGAGCGAAGGCGAGGTAACGGACGGTGGAACCGGGCAGATTCTCATCGAAGCAGTGGACGGCCAGTCCGGCGGAATGAGCATAAAAAATGCGGGCGGCGGGAAATGGTCGGACGCAGAGCACGCGATGGAATATTGGGCGGACCTGTCGGCCAAACGCCTGAACCAGCTTAGGTCAGGCGCCCCGGCATCGTGATGTGACATTCTTGTACCGAGTGCCGCTTCCAGATCACACTTCCTGGAGTGCGGCACTGAGAACGGATGTCCGGACGCCTCGATCCCCATTCCGCGCCGCACTGGCACGCCGACACACCAGGCACCTAAGGGCTGACGGTCCGTCCGCATCTGGAAAACCGACCGGAATTTGGTTCGGCCAGTGGTTGGTGTGGAAGTCTGGCATCGGTATCGAGACAATTGACCGAAAATATCGCTTCACCTTTCGACCACCGCCCTTCGCTCTTATCTTAGAAGGGCACGCGAAACTTCGACGCCTTTTCCTTACCCAGATGGCTGGTCAGGTCAGCCGAGCGGTCATTCGATCGGCGCAAGCGTTCTGTAGGCGAGCGGCTGTTCACGGCCCCACTCTGTCTTCCCCGGCCGGCTCATGTTGGCCGGCTTGTACCCGTTAGCCATCGGCAGAAATCGACCCGTCGTTCAGCCCTACGATCGTTTCAATCGATCGGCGAAAGTCTCAACAAAGTGGACGTTGATAGTTCAGGCTTTCGTGGGCCTATAGATGAACCTGCATGCGCAGCCCGCTGTAGAATCACTTCTTATGCTTTCGACACACATCATCACGTCATGTCCCACACCAATCACACATTCTCAGAAAACCTTTTCTCCTATGGCACGCTGCAACTGGAGCAAGTGCAGCTAGCGACGTTCGGCCGTAAGCTCGTTGGCCACGTTGACGAAATGCGAGGATATGCGCTGACGTTGCTGAAGATCGAAGACCCCGAGGTTGTTGCGACCAGCGGGAAGACGCATCACCCCGTTGTAACGTATAGCGGGAATGCGAGCGACAAAGTGAGCGGGACGGCGTTCGCCATCACGGTGGAAGAGCTTGAGCATGCGGATGAATATGAAGTCGCAGCCTATCGGCGTGATCGTGTGCTACTCGCTTCTGGCGTGTCGGCATGGGTATATGTCGATGCTGAATCGCCGCGCCCAGCGCAATGAACGGAACTTCAAATGACCGCTTTCGCGAGATCAACCGTCATCCTTAATGAAAGACGACGGTCTCTTGCTGGCCGGTTGTACCCGCTGACCTATGCTACAAAGCTGTCGTTGGCGCAGGGAGAATGTTTTCGATGGCAGCTTACGGCGAAAGAACTGAAGGACAGCCACCCGCATCGCGCCGACGGGCTCAGTTAGTTCGGCTGCTTCGCGTTATTAAGGACCGGGCAGGAACTCGACGTCTCCGTACCAGCCGCGTGTCATAGTACCGGTATTGTCGGTATCCGTCAGCAGCCCGTAGCCGGTGATTCGTCCTGGCGATTCGTGAAAGACCCGTTCGTAGTCTTGCACGATATTGCGGCGCAGGCTTTGCCACTGACCCGCATCGCCGGACAGACCGGAGACCACGATCATCTGTACGCGCTCCGTGTGAGGGTTGGCAATGACGGTGCCTGGCGCGGCGTTGGTCGACCAGATATACATCAGCGTGGCATAAGGTAGCTCTTCGCCACCCAGTTTCTTTGCCAGGTCCATCTTGGCCCGGTCGAAAAACGACAGCTTGCTTTTGTCGCCGTCAAATAGGAACACCAGTCGCGCTGGCGCATCTTCCTTCGATCCGACGCGGTTGTCGGCACCCTCGATCGGTCCCTCTGCTTTCCAGCGCCATGCCACGACGGGCGTGCGGACGAGGTCAATATTACCCTCGTGCATCAGCGCAGAAGCAGAGCGGTTCGCGTCCGCCTGCAGGACGGTGGTGTGGCCGTCGCGAACGAGCGTGTATCGCGTCAAGGGCTTGCCGTGCGCGACCGGCAGGTTCTTCCAGCCTGCGGGCAGTGGTGCGCCGGGCTCGATCGTGGAAAAGACAATACCCGGCTTTTCGTCCTGGGCAAGGAGGGCTGGCGGCAACAGAAGGAGCGCGATGCACACGGCGATCCAGACTGGCCGGGCTGTTCGTTTCCGCGCTCGATGGATCGAGGGAAGATGCATGGCTGGTCGTATTCATCTTTTGGCTAACATCCATTGTAGTCGACTCAGCTGACGGCATTTCAGCGGAGCCTTTACGCCGGCGGTTAGGTCCTGTTGCTCTGAACGCCGGACCGTGAATCGGCATTGTCGTTTGAATGGCGAAAACTGACCAAGGTGCTTACCGTGGCACATCGATTTCTCATGAAGGAAATCGCCCTCCAGGCAGGCCTTGGCCTCGCCACGGTGGACCGGGTGCTGAACGGACGCGAACATGTACGTGAACACACACGCCAGCGTGTGCAGCACGCAATAAAGGAATTGGAAAAACAGCAGTTCCAGTTGGCGACCAGCGGACGCAAACTTGTTGTCGATGTTGTCGTGGAAGCACCGCGCAGGTTTTCCGATGAGATACGCGAAGCGTTGGAGTCGGAGCTGCCCAGCCTGCATCCGGCCGTGTTCCGTCCGCGCTTTCTGATGCAGGACACGATGACAACAGCGGAGGTCGTGGACGCACTTCAAGCAATTGGCCGAAGAGGCAGTCACGGCGTATTCCTCAAGGCGCGGGATGTCCCGGAAGTTGCCGACGCTGTTGGCGACTTGCAGCAACGGGGTATCCCCGTCGTCACTATCTTTACGGACATCCCTCAGTCCGCGCGCATCGCCTACGCCGGCCTCGACAATCGAATGGCTGGCGCAACAGCTGCCTATCTCATTGGTCAATGGCTCACTCGCCGGGAAGGAGATGTCCTGGTCACAATGAGTAACGAGCGCTTCAGAGGGGAAGAAGACCGCGAAGAGAGCTTTCGTGGCGAGTTACAGCGACGATATCCGAAGCTGACACTTGTTGATGCTAGCGGCGGTCACGGCCTCGACGCTGAAACGGAGGAGCGGGTGAGGCGAGCCGCTGGCTCAGGCGGGAAAATCGTGGCGGTGTACTCAATGGGTGGGGGAAATGTTGCGATACTTCGCGCCCTCAAGTCGATTGGACAGACGCCGAAGTGTTTCATTGGGCACGACCTGGATAGGGACAACGTCACGCTGCTTCGAGATGGGAAACTCAGCGCCGTGTTGCATCACGACCTGCGACAGGACATGCGAACTGCGTGCCATCACATCATGCACTTTCATAAGCTGCTGCCGGCATCGGCTGTCGGACTATCATCGTCGGTGGTCGTCGTCACCCCGGCGAACATCCCGCAATCTGTCGAGCAGCGATTCGGTGGGCGGCAGGCCCCGCCGACGGAATAGCCCTTGTAGCGCGCTGATTGCATCAGCGTGTGGACTAGTTACGCCCACCGATTCACGGGGCGCGCTATATTTGTCAGGCGCCACGTGCTCGGCCGGTCCGCATTGAATGATGCGTTGCCGCAGAGCGCCGCGCGGAGCATGCCCGCGGTGCTGGATGAATCGCGCCGCTTGTGCAGGCCTCGGGACGGTCCGGACAACGAAAAGAACAGTCCACCTGGGAGCTGACGTGAAAAAAAAACTGGGCGCATTCGTGCTGCTCGCGGCCAGCACGGCCGCATTGGCACAGTCGAGCGTGACACTGTATGGCCGCATCGACGGCGGGGTCGAGTACCTGAATCACATCGCCAACGGCACGGGCGGCAACTTGAGCCGCTGGAACGCGGAAGGAGGCGACTGGGGCACGAGCATGCTCGGCTTCAAGGGGACTGAGGACCTGGGCGGCGGCAACAGCGCGCTGTTCGACCTCGAGACCGCGCTGCAGATCATGAACGGCACCACAGGCGGCGGCTTGTTGTTCTCGCGCCGCGCGTACGTCGGCTTGAAGAGTGAGACGTGGGGCCAGATACAGGCGGGCCGCAATCTCTTCATCGACAGCGACGGTGTGTGGGCATTCGATCCGTTCGTGCAGCAGGCGGTCTCGTCGGCCTCACTCGTGCGCGGGCGCAACTGGCAGCAGACGAACAACAACGTCGAATATCACAGCCCCGTCTGGCACGGCCTCGACGTGCAGGGGCAGTACGCGTTCGGCAACCAG
>NZ_JBAUSA010000010.1:0-2928 GCF_049581465.1 Caballeronia sp.
TCAACTTCTCGGCGATGACGTCCCAATACACGCAACAGAACCCGGACTCGACGAAGAAAGGCACCGCTCCATTCGGCTGGGATCGCGCAACCAACAAGGCGGTCGCTCCCAAGGCGTAACACGCCGTCGCCCGCCGCACTCAGGCCTTTGCGGGTTTCACCGCGGGCGACCGTCCAGCTAGTTCAACCGGTTTCACGTTATGTCGGCAAATGCCAACGGTTATCCCGTGCCTATGTTCGAGCGGCTTGTCGAGAATGCCGACGCATGGCTGCGCGGGGAGGACGCGCTTCGGCAATCCGTCGCGCGTGAGCTGTCGCGTCTGCTGAATGCGCGTTCGCGCTTGACGATGGAGGCGTTTGCCCAAAGCGATGGGACGGTGATCGACTACGGTGTACCCGATTTCTCCGAACGTTCGCTGCGCTCAGGCCCGGATCGTGACGCGATCGCTGCTGCGATCCGGCATGCGATCACGCTGTTCGAGCCGCGGCTTGTCAATGTCACCGTGACGTTCGCATTTCCGTCAGGGCAGGACCAGCCCCCCGTACTCGCAATCGGCGGCGACATGCGCCAGGGGAAGTCGGTCGAACACGTCTTCTTCGAACTGGCAGCGAACGGCAGCGGCATCCTGGATACTCGCTCGCTGGAGCTTGGCTGACATGGAGTCGGACGACATTCTTCAGTACTACAAGCGCGAGCTGTCGTACCTGCGCACGCAGGGAGCCGACTTTGCGCAGCGTTACCCGAAGGTTGCCGCGCGCCTCGCGCTACATGGCACCGAATCGCTCGATCCGCACACGGAGCGCCTGATCGAGGCGACCGCATTTCTCGCTGCCCGTGTGCATCGCGATCTCGATCAGGCGTTTCCGGAGATCGCGGGAGCGTTGCTTGAGAACGTCTGTCCGTCGCTGGTGCAGACGATTCCTTCGATGACGGTCGCACAGTTCGATCTCGATCTCACTCAGGGCAAGGTGACGGCCGGATTTCGCGTGCCGCGTCACACGGGTCTTGCCGCCCGCACCGAATCGGGAGAGTCGTGCCGCTTTCGCACCGCATGGGACACCGTGTTGTGGCCGTTGAAGATCAGCCGCGCAGTCTTTGGCGACGATGCCACGCTGCGCCTGACCCTCGAATGCGAACCGGGAATCGAATTTGCCGAACTCGAATTGACGCAGTTGCGTATTCATCTGCACGGCGATTGGATGGTGACGATGCCGCTCTACGAGTTGCTCGTGTCGGGCGTAACCGATGTCTCGTTGCGCCCGGAGCAGGGACCGGCCGTGATGCTGTCGCCGTCCGCGTGGCGTGAGGTTGGCTACGCCGAGGAGGACAGAGTATTGCCGCAGCCGTCCCACGCGCACCCCGCGTACGGGCTGATGCAGGAGTACTTTGCGTTTCCGCGCAAGTTTCATTTCTTCGACCTGACTGTGCCCGCCGGTCGCCTCGGCACGGGGCGTACTTGCGATGTCGTATTGCATCTGGACCACGTGCCGCGCGGGCTAGGAATGCTCGGCGCGCAGCATTTCCGGCTTGGCTGTACACCGATCGTGAATCTGTTCTCGCAGACCAGCGAGCCGATCGTGCTCGACCGTCGCCAATACGAATATCGGCTGGTCGCAGATCAGAAGCGCGAATCGATCACCGAGATCCATTCAATTCTGTCGGTGGTCATGTCCGATCCAGCGAAAGACCGCGCGACGACGGTGCCGAGTTTCACCGCAGCGGAGCGCACCGGGGGCGATGAGGCAGGCAGCGACACGATGTTCTGGTTCGCGCGCCGTGAGCGCAGCCTGCGCAGCAACCTGTCCGGCGTGGACGTGTACCTGGGCTTCGTCGATGCGGGCAATGCAGCAGGCCATCCCGATGCGCCGGTCGCCTATGCGAACGTGCTATGCACCAACCGCCGGCTCGCCGAACAGGTGCCGGTCGGGGCGCGGATGCTAGTCGAACGGGTTTCGCAGAATGCGCGGGTGCGCTGCCTCTATGAACCGACTGCGCAGCGCGATCCTCCGCTCGGCAGCGAGACGCTTTGGCGTCTGGTGTCTCTGCTGACGCGCAACTATCACTCGCTGGTCAGCGGCGCGACGGGTCAACGCGAGCTGCAGGAGATGCTGCGGCTGTTCGCATCGAACGGACCGCGTGAGCAGGGCCAGATTCGCGGGATCAAGAGCATCGCGGCGATCAACGTCACCGCGCATGTAGGGGGCGACGCGTGGCGCGGCTATTGCCGTGGCACCGAGGTCAGCATCGAGTTCGACGCTGACGCCTTTGTCGGCGGCTCGCCGTTGCTCATGGCCGCGGTGCTTGCGCGCTTCTTCGCTATGTATACATCGGTCAATTCCTTTGTGCGGCTGGTCGTGCGCCGTGGAGACGAGATATGGAAGCAATGGGAGCCGATGAGCGGTTGCCAGCAGTTGCTTTGATAGAGCGTCTGGTTGCGCAGCCACAGGGTTTCGACCTGTTCCAGGCCATCCATCTGCTGGAGCGTGCGCAGCCTTGGGCGCGGGCGCTCGGCTACGGCGACGGCACGGATGAAGCGGTGCGGTTCAAGGGATTCGTGTCGCTGTCGTTTGAGGCCAGCGATATTCGCAGCGTGAGCCGCCATCCGCTGGCGATAGACGCTGCAGACCAGAAGGCGGCGAGTGATGCTGCACCCGCGCCGCGCGAGACTTATACGCTGACCACGCCGGTGATGACGCTGGCGGGTGCGAGCGGACCTTTGCCGTTGCCGTTCACGGAGATGGTGCTCGCGCGGCGCACGGCGCGCGAGCCGGCGATGGCCGATCTCCTCGATATTTTCAATCACCGCTTCCTCTCGTTCCTGTACCGGAGCCGGCAGAAACATGCGCCGGCGCTGAACGGGCGCGCCCCCGATGACGCCGCGCTCGCGGCATGTCTCGACGCACTCGGCAACCTGGGCCTGCACGGTGG
>NZ_JBAUSA010000011.1:0-1613 GCF_049581465.1 Caballeronia sp.
CTCTTCGAATCTGCACCGGTTGCGCCGCCCGGGGTCGTCTTCCGCTACAGCGACGAAAACTTCATCGCTCTCGGTGCGCTGGTGGAACGCGTCTCCGGCATGCCGCTGGAGGTTTACGCACAGCGCAATATCGTTGCTCCGCTCGGCCTCGCCGACTCAGGGTACCTGCCGCCGACAGAGAAGCGCTCGCGCATTGCACCCACCCAATACGTCACCGCGGATGGAACATTATCCAATACGGGCACCATGCTGCAGGGAGTCGTGCACGATCCGACTGCGCGCCGCATGGATGGTGTCGCCGGCCACGCCGGATTCTTCAGCACGGCCGCGGACGTCTCCATCTACGCCCAGGCCCTGCTCGATCGTCTCGCCGGCCGCCCGAGCAGCTTCCCGCTGACCCAGCTCACCCTTGCCAAGATGACGGAACCAGAGCAGCCCGCCACCGGTACGGCGCTGCGTGGTTTTGGATGGGACATCGATTCCGCGTTCTCGTCGAACCGTGGCACGCTCTTCCCCGTCGGCTCTTTCGGCCACACCGGTTTTACCGGCACGTCGCTGTGGATCGATCCGCAAAGCGACAGTTACGTGATCATCCTCAGCAATGCGGTTCATCCGGCGGGCGGAGGCCATACCGTAGTGCTGCGCTCGCGCATCGCCGACACGGCCGCGCAGGCGATCGGGATCAGGATGCAGGAGAGCGGCCAGCTTACTCAGCTCACCGGCTACAACGAGTCACTTACCGGAGCACGCCGCTGGGGTGCTCGCAATGGCGATGTCATGACCGGCATCGACGTGCTCGAGTCCGAGAAATTCCTTACCTTGCAGGCGCTCGCGAAGAAGCACGGTGGCCATCTTCGCATGGGCTTGCTGACCAACCAGTCCGGCCTTGATCGGGAGGGGAGGCGCACCATCGACGTCCTTGCCAGCGACGCGCACGCCGCGGACCCCAGCCTTACTCTCACCACCCTCTTCAACCCCGAGCATGGTATCCAGGGCAGCCAGGACCAGCCCGATATTTCAAATGCCACCGACGCTGCGACGAGTCTGCCGGTCATTAGCCTTTATGGTTTGAAGGATGAGCAGCGGCGGCCATCGCCGGAATCGCTGAGTCAGCTCGATGCTGTTGTCATCGATCTGCAGGACGCGGGCGTCCGCTACTGGACTTACGAAGCCGCGATGGGCTACTTCCTTGAAGCCGCTGCGAAGTCCGCCATCGACGTTGTTGTGCTTGATCGCCCCGATCCTGTCACCGGCTCCTTCGTGCAGGGGCCGCTCTCAGACATCGGCAGCGACAGCTACACCAATTACATGCCGCTGCCGGTGCGTCACGGCATGACCTTTGGCGAACTCGCGCGCTACTTCAACGGCGAGCGCCATATCAACGCCGCTCTTACGGGTGTGAAGATGCAAGGCTGGCAGCGCGGCGATTGGTTCGACTCCACCGGGCTCACCTGGATCAATCCATCGCCCAATCTGCGCAGTCAGCGCGCCGCCGAGCTCTACACCGGCCTCGGCCTCATCGAGACCAGCAACATCTCGGTTGGTCGCGGGACCGATACGCCCTTCGAACTCCTCGGCGCTCCCTGGATCGATGCTCGCACCTTCGCCCGCAC
>NZ_JBAUSA010000012.1:0-12265 GCF_049581465.1 Caballeronia sp.
CGCCATGCCTCATCGAAAGCCGGCCGGTACGAGCAGCTCGCTCACCGTCCGCAACCTGAAGAAACGCTACGGCGCGCGCACGGTCGTCAAGGACGTATCGCTGGACGTGAAAAGCGGCGAAGTGGTCGGACTGCTTGGGCCGAACGGTGCGGGCAAGACCACGTCGTTTTATATGATCGTGGGGCTGGTGCCGCTCGATGCCGGCGAAATCCTGCTCGACGGTACTTCGATCAGCCTTTTGCCGATCCACAAGCGCGCTCGCCTCGGGCTGTCTTATCTGCCGCAGGAAGCGTCGGTGTTCCGCAAACTTTCGGTCGAGCACAACATTCGTGCGGTGCTTGAACTGCAGACCGACGAGAACGACAACCGCCTCTCGAAAGACGCCATCACGAACCGCGCGGAAGCCCTGCTCGACGAACTCCAGATCGCTCACCTTCGGGGCAATCCGGCGTTGTCGTTGTCGGGTGGCGAACGGCGTCGGGTGGAAATTGCGCGGGCGCTCGCCACGAATCCGGCGTTCATCCTGCTCGACGAACCGTTCGCCGGCGTGGATCCGATTGCCGTGCTGGAAATCCAGAAGATCGTTAAATTCCTGAAGCAGCGAAATATCGGGGTGCTGATCACCGACCACAACGTGCGCGAGACGCTCGGCATTTGCGATCACGCGTACATCATCAGCGACGGCAGCGTGCTCGCCGCAGGCGCACCGAGCGACATCATCCAGAATGAGAGCGTGCGGCGCGTCTATCTCGGCGAACATTTCCGCATGTAGCCGCACGAAGCTGCATCCGGGCCGGCGCGGCAGGGCTTGCGGCGCCGATTATGGGAGTGGCTGCAGAGTCTGTTGCGCCCCCTGTGCCGCCCGCGAGGCGGCACATGTCTTTTTGGCTGAACCCCGCGAGGTTTCGCGCCCGTGGCAAACTCTCTACAATGAATAAAACTTTGCCATGAAAGCCAGCCTCCAACTTCGCCTGTCGCAGCATCTTGCGCTCACTCCACAACTTCAGCAGTCCATCCGGCTGCTGCAGTTGTCGACGCTCGAACTGCAGCAAGAAGTCGCCATGGCCGTCGCGCAGAACCCACTGCTCGAAAACGAGGACGACTGGACCACCAGCCCGTTGCGCGTCGCAGCAGACGGCTCGCTGATCACAACCGGGTCGTCGGCATCGACGCCTGAACCGATGATGAACAACAGTTCGTCGTCGAGCAGCACGTCCACGACCGACCGGTCGGAAAACGGCGATCCACAGGGTGTCGACGAATACAACGGCATGGGGTCGGATAACAGTTCCGAATCGAGTTCGTGGAATCTGGAGGACTACGGACGCTCGAATTCCGGTTCCGAGGACGACGATCTGCCGCCCCTGCAAATCCACGAATCCACGACCACGCTGCGCGACCACCTGACATCGCAGTTGCGCATGACGCAGGCGAATCATCGCGACTGCGCGTTGATCACGTTCCTGATCGAATCGCTCGATGAAGATGGTTACCTGACGTCCTCGCTGGAGGAAGTGAAGGCGGATTTGCCCGATGAGTTGGAAGTCGATGTCGATGAGCTCAGCGCAGCGCTCGCATTGCTGCAAAGTTTTGATCCCCCGGGCGTAGGCGGGCGGTCGGCGTCCGAGTGCCTGAAATTGCAGTTGCTGCGACTCGACGCATCGCCTATTCGCACGCTGGCGCTCGATATCGTGATGAACCATCTTGAATTGCTTGCGGCACGCGATTTCACGCGCTTGAGAAAACAGCTCAAAGCCACCGACGACGCCCTGCGCGACGCCCATTTGCTGATTCGCTCGCTGGAACCGTTTCCGGGGGCCGCGTTTGGCAAGAGCGAGGCCGATTATGTGGTCCCGGATATTCTTGTACGCAAGATGGCGAACGGCTGGAGCGCCGAATTGAATCCGGAAATCGTCCCGCGTCTTCGAATCAATCACCTCTACGCCAATATTTTGCGCAACAATCGCGGCGATCCGGGCAGCGGATCATTGCGTCAGCAACTCCAGGAAGCGCGTTGGCTGATCAAGAATATCCAGCAGCGATTCGAAACAATTCTTCGTGTCGCACAAGCCATTGTGGAGCGTCAGAAGAACTTTTTTGCGCACGGTGAAATTGCAATGCGGCCCTTGGTTTTGCGGGAGATTGCTGATACGCTGGGTTTACACGAATCCACCGTATCGCGTGTGACAACCGGCAAGTACATGCTCACCCCGTTTGGGACTCTTGAGTTCAAGTACTTTTTCGGATCACATGTTTCTACCGACACGGGGGGCGCGGCATCGTCTACGGCGATCCGGGCTCTCATCAAACAACTGATAGGAGCGGAAGACTCAAAATCTCCTCTTTCAGACAGCCGAATCGCCGAATTGCTGGCGGAACAAGGATTCGTGGTTGCGCGACGCACAGTCGCTAAATATCGCGAAGCCCTGAGAATTCCGGCAGTGAATCTGCGCAAGTCTCTGTAGCCCGTTGCATATCGCGGCGGGCCCGTACCGGCCGCATCGCGAATATGCGAACGTGCTGGCCCCTTGTGGCTCGTTCATGCGTTAGACCGCTCGACCAAACGGTACGCATAACGCACACAGCCGGCCGGTTTCCGTAGCGTACGAACGACCCAGGCGGCCATTAGCTTGGAGAGCAACTATGAATCTGCAGATCAGTGGACACCATCTCGAATTGACGCCTGCGTTGCGAGAATATGTGATCACCAAACTGGATAGAGTGCTTCGGCATTTCGATCAGGTGATCGATGGCAGTGTGGTCCTCTCGGTCGATAGTCATAGGGAAAAGGACAAGCGGCAGAAAGTTGAAATCAACTTGCACCTCAAGGGCAAGGACATTTTCATCGAAAGTTGTGACGAAGATATGTACGCGGCGATCGATTTGATGGTCGACAAGCTGGA
This sequence comes from Caballeronia sp., assembly GCF_049581465.1. GTDB lineage: Bacteria > Pseudomonadota > Gammaproteobacteria > Burkholderiales > Burkholderiaceae > Caballeronia. Next base: position 2,904 of record NZ_JBAUSA010000012.1, read on the forward strand.
CCGGCAGGTTCTTCGCCACAAGGCCAAGATCCAGGGTCATGCCCACGCCACCATGAAGTACGAACCCCATGAAGAAGTCGAGGTTCCGGCGCCGTGAGGTCTTCTAGACGTTTAGAGGAGTGATTCAAGCGGTTTGATGTGCGCACCGGACTCCGGATTTTCCGATGCGCACAGTCGAGTGAAGTAGTTGGACCGGACCACGGTATCCGGCAGGAGCCGCCTTAATCAGGGCGGCTTTTTTGTCGCCAGCGGATTTCCGTCGTGCGGCTTCCGGGCAAGCGTTTGCGGCGTTGCGTTCAAAGCAACAAACCTGTGCAATGCCATGGCGCGCCGCACCATCGCCGTTTGCGCTGTTCTATAATGGTCCGAGCAGTATCGGGGTTATCAACCGGAATAAAGCGAGGCTCAGGTCTTTCGCCGATTCCCTACCAATATCATCGTGAGCGCGTCGTGCCCATTCCGCCGTCGCCACGCTGAGGAGAATTCAGGCCACGCATCTGCCTGCCAACATGAATCGTTTAGCCAAATTTCTTCCCCTCGAAAATGTCGTCCTCGGACTGTCCGTCACCAGCAAAAAGCGCGTATTCGAGCAAGCGGGCCTGATCTTCGAGAATCAGAACGGCATTGGACGCAGCACCGTCACCGACAATCTTTTCGCGCGCGAGCGCCTCGGGTCAACCGGTCTTGGCGAAGGCGTAGCCATTCCCCACGGCCGGATCAAAGGCCTGAAGCAGCCGCTAGCCGCGTTTGTGCGCCTGGCCGAGCCAATCGCATTCGAGTCGCCGGATGGGCAGCCCGTCTCGTTGCTGATTTTCTTGCTCGTGCCCGAGCAAGCGACGCAACAGCATCTCGAAATTCTGTCCGAGATCGCGCAATTGCTGTCTGACCGTGAAGCCCGCGAACGCCTGCATACCGAGGAAGACCGTGAAGCGCTGTATAAAGTGCTCACGCAATGGCAGCCCTAAAGGTCAGGCTTGTGCCTGATTCGTAAGTCGTAGGCCGGACGGCCCTCTCGCGCTGGGCGGCCTTCTAGCGCACAATCGGTTGTAATGAGCGGAGTATTGAAAGAAGCCGCAATCGGCCTCCGGATAGAAAACGCGCACCTGGCCTCTCACGGAGTTTCGGCCTCATGGATACATCCAGCATCAACGCCCAGAGTATTTTCGACGACAACGCCGCCGCGCTGAAACTCAGCTGGCTGACGGGGCACGAAGGCTGGGAGCGCGGCTTTTCTACTGAAACCGTCGCCAACGCCACGTCGAGCGCTGATCTCGTCGGGCACTTGAACCTGATTCACCCCAACCGTATCCAGGTCCTCGGCGACGCCGAAATCACCTACTACCAACGTCAATCCGACGAAGATCGTTCGCGCAATATGGCCGAACTGATCGCACTCGAACCGCCGTTCCTGGTAGTGGCGGGCGAAGTGGGTGCGCCACCGGAACTGGTTTTGCGCTGCACCCGTTCATCCACCCCGCTTTTCACCACGCGCATGTCGGCGGCGGCCGTGATCGATAGTTTGCGGCTCTATATGTCGCGAATTCTCGCGCCACGCGCGACGCTCCACGGCGTGTTTCTCGACATCCTCGGCATGGGCGTGCTGCTGACCGGCGATTCGGGCCTTGGCAAGAGCGAACTCGGGCTGGAGCTGATCAGCCGCGGTCACGGTCTTGTCGCGGACGACGCAGTAGACTTCGTGCGCCTTGGACCCGATTTTGTCGAGGGACGCTGTCCGCCGCTGCTGCAGAATTTGCTCGAAGTGCGTGGCCTCGGGTTGCTGGACATCAAGACCATCTTCGGTGAAACGGCCGTGCGGCGAAAAATGAAGCTCAAGCTGATCGTTCAGCTCGTGCGTCGTCCCGATGGCGAGTTCCAGCGGCTGCCGCTGGAAAGCCAGGCCGTCGACGTGCTCGGCCTGCCGATCAGCAAGGTCACCATTCAGGTGGCGGCCGGTCGAAATCTCGCCGTGCTGGTTGAGGCCGCCGTGCGCAACACGATCCTGCAACTGCGGGGTATCGATACCTTGCGTGACTTCATGGATCGCCAGCGCCTCGCGATGCAAGATCCCGAAAGCCAGTTTCCTGGCAAGCTGATCTGACGGCCTGACAGGGCTTCGAACGCTGCCAGCACTGAATCCCGACGCCCCATGCGAACGAGTCGACATTCATGCGCATCATCCTGATCACCGGCATTTCCGGCTCCGGCAAATCGGTCGCTTTGAACGCGCTGGAAGACGCGGGCTACTATTGCGTCGACAACCTGCCGCCGCGGTTTTTGCCCGACCTCGCAGCCTATCTCGACACACAAGGCCAGTCGCATCTCGCGGTGGCGATCGACGCGCGTTCGAGCCGCTCCCTCGACGAAGTACCCGCGATCATCAACGATCTTTCGCAGGCCTTCGATCTGCGTGTGCTGTTCCTGAATGCCAGCACCCAGTCGCTCATCCAGCGTTTTTCCGAAACGCGCCGCCGCCATCCGCTGTCGGGTACATTGACGGCCGACGCCGGCGCCGGTCTGCTTACGTCGCTCGCTGAAGCGATCGAACATGAACGCGAACTCGTTTCCGGGCTGACCGAATTCGGCCATCAGATCGACACCAGCAACCTGCGTGCGAACGTTTTGCGCGCGTGGGTAAAGAGTTTTGTCGAGCAGGAGACGGCCGGTCTCACGGTCATGTTCGAGTCGTTCGGGTTCAAGCGCGGCGTGCCCCTGGATGCCGATTTCGTCTTCGACGTCCGCACGCTGCCCAATCCCTATTACGATCACGAACTACGTCCCCTGACGGGCCTCGACCAGCCTGTGATCGACTTCCTGTCCGCCCAGCCGATGGTGCATCAAATGATCGACGACATTGGTACGTTCATCGCGAAATGGTTGCCGCAATTTCGCGACGACAACCGCAGTTACCTGACGGTTGCGATCGGCTGCACGGGTGGCCAGCATCGGTCAGTGTTTATCGCCCAGGCGCTCGCCGCGCGCTTCGGCGAGAAGGCCAACGTTATCGTGCGGCATCGCGACGCACCCATTCCCGTCGATGGGCACGTCGCGTCCTCGCCAACCTGATCGCCTTCGGGCGGCCCTTTTTGAGAAAGATGCGCGTGATGTCCACCAATCCCCTTCTCGCCGACCTGCCGCTGTTTCCACTGCACACCGTGCTGTTTCCTGGCGGCCATCTACCGTTGAAGATATTCGAGGCGCGTTATCTCGATATGGCGCGGGCGTGTTTGCGCGAGGGCACGCCATTCGGCGTGTGTCTCCTGAAAAGCGGCAACGAAATCGCGGCGCCCGGCGAGCCGTCAATTCCGGAAAGCATCGGATGTCTGGCGGAGATCACGCAATGCGACGTGGACACGTTAGGCATGTTGCTCGTGCAGGCACGCGGCACGCAACGTTTCCGGCTGTTGTCGCATCGCGTGGAGCCGAGCAATTTGCTGGTGGGCGTGGCGGAAACCATCGCCGACGATACGCCACTGGAAGACGTGCAGGCGCTGGCCAAGTTCGGCGCGTGCGCGGAGGTGCTGGAGCGGATCATCGAGTCGATCAAGGCGCGCGATCCGAAGGAATTACCCTTCGCCGAACCGTTTCTCCTCGACGACCCGACGTGGGTATCGAACCGTCTGTCCGAAATCCTGCCCATTCCCATGCGCGCGCGCCAGAAGTTGATGGAGATCGAAGACGCGGGCGCGCGGATCGATTGCGTGCATCACTACATGCAGCAACATCAGTTGCTTTAGATCAGCGACCCTTGCAGGGCGTCGAGCAATTTACGCACGGGCGCGGGCACGCCGAACGCATCGATATCCGCGAGCGGCGCCCAAACGGTCGATTTGCTCGAAGCCTCCGGCACGCCGTCAGCACGTGCGAGACGCGGCTCAATATCCAGCTTGAAATGCGTGAAAGTGTGCGTGAACGGACTCAGCCGATGCACCTCGGCCGCTGCGCCCAAACTATGGGCGACGGCCATCAAAGCGTCTTCGTCGGCGGCTTCGGGCAGGCTCCACAGACCGCCCCAGATTCCTGTTGGCGGACGTTTTTCGAGCAGGACGCTCGCCCCGTCCTGCAACACCAGCATCCACGTCTTGCGCGTCGGCACGGTCTTTTTCGGCCGCGACGCGGGCAGTTCCTTTTGTCGGCCCATCACGTTCGCCACGCAATCGACGGCGAACGGGCAGCGCCCGCAATCCGGCTTGCCACGCACGCACAAAGTCGCGCCCAGATCCATCAGCCCCTGCGTGTACGCGGTCACTTCGTCCTTGTGAGCGGCGTCAGGGAGCAGTGATTCGGCCAACGTCCAGAGGGTGTTTTCCACCCGTTTTTCGCCCGGAAAACCATCAATGCCGAATACGCGCGCAAGCACTCGCTTGACGTTTCCATCGAGGATCGTCGCCCGTGCGCCAAAAGCAAACGACGCAATCGCCGCAGCCGTCGAGCGGCCGATGCCCGGCAACTCCGCCAGTTCGTCGACACCCGCAGGAAACTTGCCGCCCTGTTCGGCGGAAACGACCTGGGCGCATCGGTGCAGATTTCGCGCGCGAGAGTAGTAACCGAGGCCGGCCCAGAGCGCCATCACGTCGTCGAGCGGCGCGGCGGCGAGCGCTTCCACCGTCGGGAAACGGTCCAGGAATCGCGCGTAATACGGGATCACCGTCGCGACCTGCGTCTGCTGCAACATGATCTCGGACAGCCAGATACGGTATGCATCGCGCGTGTTTTGCCAGGGCAGATCGTGGCGGCCGTGAACGCGTTGCCACGCGATCAGGCGCGTGGAAAAATCGGTGAGCTGGAGCATGGGATTCAGCGCTGGCAGTGCGGACAAAAGTACGTGGATCGCTGGCCCTGCACGATCTGCTTGATCGCCGTTCCGCACACGTGACACGGCAGGCCTGCGCGATCATAGACGAAATAGTCGAGCTGGAAGTAGCCCGATTCACCGTCGCTACCCACGAAGTCGCGCAACGTGCTTCCGCCCTTTTCAATAGCCGCCGCGAGTATGGTGCGCACGGCATCGGCGAGCAGGTCATAGCGCACGAGCGAGACCCGCCCGGCAGCAATCGTCGGTCGAATGCCCGCGCGAAACAGGCACTCCGACGCATAGATGTTACCCACGCCAACAACGATCGTGCCCGCAAGCAGCGCCTGCTTGACCGAGACCTTGCGCCCCCGGGTCTGCCGAAACATCAGCGCGCCGGAAAACGCCGGGGTGAAAGGCTCCACGCCCAGTCCTGCAAGCAGCGGATGATCGAGGACATCGCCCTCTGTGCGCGCATGCCATAGCACGGCGCCGAAGCGGCGAGGATCGCGAAACCGCAGGATGAATTCATCGAAGATCAGATCGACATGATCATGTTTGGCTGCATCCGGCGGCCGCGGCACATTGCGCAATACGCGCAGCGTACCCGTCATGCCGAGATGCACGATGAGCCAACCCTCAGCGGTTTCAAACAGCAGGTACTTGCCGCGTCGCTCGACCCGGTCGATTTTCAGGGCCGTGAGCGTCTTCGCAAGATGCGGCGGAATCGGCCAGCGCAGCGCGGGCGTGCGCACTTCCACCCGCTCGACACGGCGACCGGCAACAAACTTTTCAATCCCACGTCGTGTGACTTCGACTTCCGGCAACTCTGGCATATTTTACTGGTCTGCAACTTGCTGTCTGATGTGCGCGTATTGTAGCGACCGCGTTACAATCGACCGAAACATTGATCGGAGTTCCATGAACTTGTCCTTCGTTAAGCTGTTGTCGAAGCAGCACGCCGTGAGTTCGCAAGCGAGCGCGCCGTACGGTAAGCCCATATCCAGGATCGCGGCGGCGGTGGCCCTCGTGACCACCGTGTTCGCGCTTACTTCGGCGCTTTCGCCCGCCTTCGGGCAGAACTCTACGCAGCTTCCGCAGTCCGGCGACGACCAGGCTGAGGCCATTAGCGCAGCGGATATGCTCACCGCGCCGCCTACGGGTAAGGAAATTCAGGACTTGCCGAATATTGCGGCGACCAGCCAGATTGTGTTCCAGGTGCTGGCCGCGGAAGTCGCGCTGCAGCGCAATCAGGCAGCGCCGGCGTATCAGACTTATCTAGCGCTTGCCCGCGACACGCACGACCCGCGTTTTGCCCAGCGCGCGACCGAAATTGCCATCGCGGCGCAGAGCCCCAGCGACGCGTTGACGTCCGTCCAGCTTTGGCAGCAGTTCTCGCCGAATTCCGAGCGTGCGGCGCAGTTGAGTGCATCGCTCCTGATCCTGTCCGGCAAGCCGGAGGATGCCCAGCCGATCCTCGCGAGCGAGCTGGCGAAAGTGCCTGAAGATCAACGCGGCGACGCAATCATTTCGCTGCAGATCCTGTTGTCGCGCGGACCGAATCGCGTCGGCGGCCTGAACGTGTTGAAGGACCTGGTCAGCAAGGATCTCGACCGGCCGGAAACGCAACTCGCGCTCGCTCGCCAGCAACTCGCCGCCGACGATCAACCGGGCGCGAAGGCATCGCTCGAAAAGGCGCTGCAGTTGCGTCCCGACTATCTGCCGGCCGCGTTGACGCTCGCGCGGATGGGACCGAGCGAGCGCACGGAAGGCATCGCTTCGTTCGAGAAGTACCTCGAGAAAAATCCGAAGTCGCACGACGCGCGGCTGGCGCTGGCGCAACTGTATTTATCGGCGGATCGTCTCGACGACGCGCAGAAGCAGTTCGAAGTCATGCACAAGAACGACGCGAAGGATCTGACGCCGCTGATGGCGCTCGCGTTGATCAACGTGCAGAAGAAGCAGCTCGATAAGGCGCAGGATTACCTGACGCAGTACGCGAAGATCGCGGAGGCCACGCCCGGCGCTGATCCGGGCCAGGCATACATCTATCTCGCACAGCTCGCGCTCGATCAGAAGAACGACGCGGCAGCCACTCAATGGCTCGACAAGATTCCGCGTACAAGCCAGCAGTACTTGCCGGCGCAAGTGACCCGCGCGCAGTTGCTCGCGAAGCAGGGCAAGGTCGACGAAGCGCGTCAGTTGCTGGCCGATCTGCAAACCTCCGATCCACGCGAGTTGGCGTTGCTCGCGCGCACGGACGCCGCGTTGCTGTTCCAGGCGCAACGCTATCAGGAGGCGGAAGACGCGCTGGCGAAAGCGACTGCGGAATTCCCCGACGACCCCGATATCACCTACGACTACGCCATGTCGGCGGAGAAGAACGCGCATTACGACCTTATGGAAGTGCAGTTGCGCAAGCTCATCAAGGAGCAGCCTGAAAACCCGCAGGCCTATAACGCGCTCGGCTATTCGCTGGTCGACCGCGGACTGCGCATCGATGAAGCCGAGAAGTTGATCGAGAAAGCCGTGTCTCTTGCTCCGAACGACGCGTTCATCATGGACAGCCTCGGGTGGGCAAAGTATCGGCAGGGTAATCCGACGGAAGCCGCCGCCATTTTGAAGAAGGCTTACGACTTGCAGCCAAATGCCGAAATCGGCGCGCATCTCGGTGAGGTCGAGTGGAAGAACGGGCAACAGGACGCAGCGCGCAATACTTGGCGCGAAGCGAGAAAACTCGAACCCAGTAACGACACCCTCCTTAAAACGCTCAAACGATTCCAGGTAAACGACCTTTGATTTCAATGCCGATGAATTGGATGAGTGGCGCCACGCGTCGTGGCGCGTGGGCGTTAGTGGGTGCAGGGTTGGTGGTCCTGTCGGGTTGCGCGGTCACTCCCCGCGTGCCGAGTACATCGAATGCGGCCACCGAGGTCACGGCACAGACCAGTCGCGCCTATCACGGTCGGTTCTCGGTGCAATACAACGACCAGAACGGCCAGCCACGCAATGCGTATGGCAACTTCGACTGGAAGGAAACCGGCGACACGGTCACGCTGCAATTGCGTAATCCGCTCGGACAAACGCTGGCGATCGTGACGTCGTCGCCGTCGTCGGCCATGCTGGAGTTGCCGAACCGCGCTCCGCAGACCGCCGACAACGTCTCGCAACTCATGCAGAACACCATGGGCTTCGCGCTCCCGGTGGAAGGCTTGCGGTATTGGCTGCAACCATCACCGGCGCCGACTTCGCGTGCGCGCACGACGATGGATCCATCGTCCGGAACTGGCCGGTTGAAGGAAATCAAGCAGGACGGCTGGACCATAGACTATGTGGCCTATGCCGACGCGCCCGCCACCGGCGTGAAACGCGTGAACCTGACGCGCACTGAACCGTCGCTCGACATCAAACTCGTGCTCGACCAATAGCTCCTGGCGGATTAGCCGCCGCCTGTAATGCCCGTTTTAGAAAGCATGCCGTCAACCTCAACGAACCCATTGCGTCCGCTTCCCGAGCCTTCATTGCGCGGTTGCCTCGCGCCGGCGAAGCTCAACTTGTTCCTGCACATCACGGGACGGCGGCCGGACGGCTATCACGCCCTGCAGACCGTATTCCAGTTGCTTGACTGGGGCGACGTGCTGCATTTCACCCGTCGCGACGACGGCGTGATCGCGCGCAAGACTGACGTTCCCGGCGTGCCGGAAGCCGACGACCTTGTCGTACGTGCGGCGCGTCTGCTGCAAAGCCATACGGATAGCGCTTTCGGCGTGGATATCGAAATTGAGAAGCATCTGCCGATGGGCGCAGGCCTGGGCGGCGGCAGTTCCGATGCTGCGACCACCTTGCTCGCGCTGAACCGGCTGTGGAATGTGAATTTATCGCGGGAATCGTTGCAGGAACTGGCCCTTAAACTCGGCGCCGATGTGCCATTTTTTGTATTCGGGCAAAATGCGTTTGCGGAAGGCGTTGGTGAGGCGCTGCAAGCCGTTGAATTGCCGAAGCGGTTTTTCCTGGTGGTGACTCCTGCGGTACATGTCCCCACAGCCGCGATTTTTTCTGAGAAAGCGTTGACAAGGGACTCAGAAGTCCTCATAATGACGGACTTTCTTGCACAACATAGTTCTGACGCGAATTGGCCCGACAGCTTCGGCCGAAACGACATGCAGGCAGTTGTGGTTGAAAAGTACGCGGAAGTAGCGCATGTGCTGGAGTGGTTAAACAACCTCCGCCCTGCGCGAATGACCGGATCTGGAGCGAGCGTGTTCGCCGCTTTTCGTAGCAAAGCCGAAGCGGAGATGGCGCAAGCCAAACTCCCGGCAAACTGGAAAAGCGCAGTGACCGAAAGCCTGGATTCGCATCCTCTCTTCGCTTTCGCGTCATAAAGTTTTGTTTTGTTGGGTTTGTCTTACACTCCCGGCAAGACTCAGAGTTAGTGTAGGGGAGTCGCCAAGTTGGTTAAGGCACTGGATTTTGATTCCAGCATGCGAAGGTTCGAATCCTTCTTCCCCTGCCATAATTTCTCGCGTTTTTCCTCTCGCCCCAGCCAAGAACAGGTGCACGATGAGCAGTGACG
>NZ_JBAUSA010000013.1:0-4619 GCF_049581465.1 Caballeronia sp.
ATCACCAACTGCGGCTGTTCGCGGTCGATCAGCGCCATTAGCAGCTTGGCCACGGCTAGCGGCTGCAGGTCTTCATTCGATTCGATCAGGATCGCGCGATCCGCGCCAATCGCCAGCGCCGTGCGCAGCGTTTCTTGACATTGCGTGACGCCGCACGACACGGCGACCACTTCCGTCGCCACGCCCGCTTCTTTCAGACGCACCGCTTCTTCCACCGCGATCTCGTCGAACGGATTCATGGACATCTTCACGTTCGCGAGGTCGGGACCTGTGTTGTCCGATTTGACGCTAACTTTCACATTCGCGTCGATGACCCTTTTTACTGCTACAAACACTCTCATTTCCTTCTCCGAACTTTAAAGCAAACATAATCTGGCATCGGCGGCATCATCCTCGCGAGTGCATTTTCGGACGACCAACGAAGGAGTCGAATTCAAGAATCACTGTATTGAGCCAATGTGCAAATGCGCGCCATAGATGTTCCGTTCCTGAACATCCGGACTCGTGCAGGACTTCCGCTAAAAACCGGTCTCGAGTACGCGTCCGGCACGCGAGACGGTTTGGCGAGGCATCAGAAATTGTGGCGCACACCGAAGTTGACCGCCGTAGTGCCTGAACGCGACGCCACTGGAGCGCCATACGTTATCGTCGTGGTCATTGTTCCCTCGTTGTTCACGTGGCCCGCCTGCGCATACAGAAGCGTGGTTTTGGAAATGCTGTATTCGACACCCGCGGCGAATTCGAGGGACTTGTTGGCAGAATTGTTCGTGTCCTTGAGATAGTAGATGCCGCTCGTTAGTGTCAACGCGGGCGAGAAGCGATAGCCGATGCCGCCGGAATACATGTCAAGATCTACCACGTTCGGCCGGGACGGGTCCCGGCCATTTGCGTACGATGCGGACACGGAGAAACCATGAGTCGAATATCGCGCGCCGGCGTAGACGAATCGGTTGTTATCGCGGCCAGTGGCGACCGTCGTGGCTCCCGGGTTGGTGTCGTGACCGTTATAGTAAATGGCCGCGAGACTGAGCCCATAGTTGGCATACCTCAGCACTGCAGATTCCCGGGTGCCCCCCTGGAAGCTGCCTGCAACGCCACCAGGCGCGTATTCCAGCGCCACGCTGGCGCCGGCAAACTTGGGGGAGTTGTAGACGATCGCGTTACTGTCATACAGCGCGCCGAGCGGTCCGTTGGTGGAGGTACCAACCCAGCCCGCGGACTGATTCATACCTAGCCAACTGGTCAAGATGCTGCCGAAGTACTGGCCGCCGCGTACGTCGGTCTCGGCGAGCGCATAGGCCATCGGTGCGAACTGACGACCTGCGTTGACCGAGCCAAACGGGCCAGACACGCCGACGCTCGATTCCTGATTGAACATTGCTGATACACCCGGCGTATCCGACAGCCGGAGCGCGCCGGTGGTGCTGGTGAATGCGCCTTGTAACTTGAAATTAACGAAGTATCCCCCGCCGATATCTTCAATCCCCTTAACGCCCCACAGGCTCGAGTAGATTCCGCCATCCTTAAGCGCGTAAAGCCGTCCAAGGTCTTTAGCCGCGGGGTTGAACGATGCCGCGGACGTGCTTTGATAGAGCAGGCCTGAATCGAGCACGCCATAGAGTGTCACCGAGGAATCTGCATATGCCGTGCTGCCAAGCGTAGCCATTGTGGTCACCACGAACCATTTTAACTTCATTTTGTCTCCTCTCCTTTGTTATAAAAGTCTGAATAACAGAGATCGATTCGCGACCACCTTCATCGCCCGAGCGCTCATCGATACGGTGCATATGTTTCCGATTCTTTCAGCGCTGCCAGTTGCGACTGCGTTAGCCGCCTTACCGGAATCTGGGTGCGATATCAGTCAGACCAGAGGCGGCCTTTTGGACCGACGCTCCGGGGACTCGGCCACATCCGCTGTCATTTGCGAGCTGGGGCGTGAAGTCAATGAGTTGCTGGCCGACGTCTGAAGCATGGCGTCGTCCGGTATATGTTCGGCATTCCGTTTGTTTGTCTCCTCAACTAAGAGACATTGTCGTTTCTCATTTGACGACTGTCGTAGTCCGATCTACCTATATTGCTGACACAGCTAGCCAGTCGTTTTCCCTGATATCTCGCGTAATGGCCAGATCGAGCTATTCCGCGGCCGATGCGATTTTCGCGATCGACGCAAGACACAAAGCACACCGAAGTTCACTGGGAGGCGATGTCGTTTTTGTCCAGGAGCACCAGCATGAATAGCAGTGCAGACGACGAGCGCTAGAAAAATTGTCAAGAGCAGCGAGGGTTGTCCGACCGACGAACCCGGTGTCGACTTCCGTCAGTACCATTGACTTTCGCACACAGCTGAACAGGATGCCCCGCTGCTATGTCTGTTTCGTCGAAGGAACGGTAGCGGGGTGTGCCTCCGGCTGTCACCGGCTTTCGCGCCGCAGACTCGAAGGAGCTCCAGGTCGACGGCGGGTTCCTCAAGCTACGCCACGCTTCTGATTCGCCCAGAACGTCTCACGCAGTGTGTTCTTTTGAATCTTTCCAACAGGCGAGATGGGGAGCGACTCGCGAAACTCTACGCTACGGGGGCACTTGTATCCCGCGATGCGTTCACGACAATGAGCCTGGATTGCCTCTGCTGTGGCGACCTCGCCGGGCTTCGCGACGATTACGGCGTGAACGGATTCGCCCCATCTGTCATTCGGTATTCCGATAACAGCGCATTGAGCGACAGCCGGATGGCTGGAGATAGCGTTTTCGACTTCGGCGGAATAGATGTTTTCGCCGCCGGAGACAATCATGTCCTTCAGGCGATCGACAACGTAAAGCAGACCGTCGTCGTCCATATAACCGCCGTCGCCAGTGTGCAGCCAGCCGTTGCGGAGCGCTTCGGCCGTAGCCTCCGGCAGGTTCCAGTAGCCAAGCATCACATTGGGGCCACGTACGACAATTTCCCCGGTTGTGCCGCGCGGTACTTCCCGGCCCTGTGGGTCAACGATCTTGACCTCAACGCACATCAAGGGCCTGCCCGCAGCGCGCATCTGGCCACTAGCGTAGGCTTCCTCTGTATGGTATTCCGGTCCAAGCGAAGCACAGACGGGTGAGAGTTCCGTCATGCCATAGCCCTGGACAAATTCGGCTTTAGGAAACGTCTTCTGTGCACGCCGGAGGAGCGTTTGCGAAATCGGCGAAGCGCCGTACATGATCCGTGTGAGAGAAGACTTGTTCAGGCCTGTGCTTTCAGCCGCATGGTTGTCGATCCAGTCAATCACCATCTGGAGCATCGTAGGCGCCAGCATGACCCGATTCACGCCATGTTGGGAAATGGCCTCGATCGTCGTTTGCGGCGTGAAAGCCGGCACCACCACATGCACTCCGCCGCAGGCGAGGAGCGCGTTGATCGCCGCGAAACCAGCCAGGTGGAACATTGGCATTGCATGAAGAAACACCGTGCCTGGTACAACATGACCGACGGCGAGCGTGGCGAGAGTAGCCACGCCGAGGTTCGTATGGCTCAACATGACGCCCTTCGGAAAACCCGTAGTCCCTCCCGTGTAGAAGATGCCAGCGAGATCGTCGCCTTGACGCCCCGCGTCTTCGACCGGTTCGGATTGGGCAATCAGGCTTTCGTAACTCAGCATGCCGTCCGGAACATCGCCGTCGCCAGCATAGATGACATGACGCAGTGTGCGGGCTTCGCGCGCCAGTTTGACACCGAGGGCCCGGAACGTTTCATCGACGATCAGGATGGAAGTGCCGGAATCGTTCAGCGCGTACAGCAGTTCGTTCGCACTCCACCGGATGTTGAGCGGATTCAGAACGCCGCCCGCCCACGGGGTCGCCATGTAGTACTCGATGTATCGCGGCGAGTTGACTGACAGCATCGCGACCCTTTCGCCGCTCCCGGCGCCCAGTTGCCGAAGCGCCCCTGCGAGCCGCGCAACGCGCGCACCGAGTTCGGCGAAGGTAAATGCCTTGCCCTGGAAATGTATCGCTGTCGCATTTGGCCGTTGCTGCACGTTCCGATGCAGCCCTTGTGTCAAGTACATTTCTCGTCTCCGTCTATCGTTTTTGACCACTTTGCCGGGTTCTGCAGACACGGTTGCGTTGATTAGGGCACACCGTTGCGCTGCTGGCCCGAGCCAATATCATCGCAGTATCCAGGGGACCCTTCCAGCGTACTCCCCCCCATCAAGGGGGGGCGGCCAACCCCTGACGGAGCCACTCGGGGTGGGACTCCGGGAGTGCCCGACGACGTGAGCAGGCACCGCATCGCGGCGGCGTCGGCTCTTTCATCAGGTGAATTCGTTTGCATTCCGCATCCGGGATCTTCCTTCCAGAATGACTTCAGTTCGTGTCGGCCGGCAACGCATGGATCGCTTGTCCGTCGCCGCCTGGCGGGCAGTTGTATTGCGCCCCGTGGCCAAGCGGCGTGGGCGGGCTCTGTTTGCCCAGTCCGTATGGGGGGCTCAACGATTGGGCGGCGGGATATAATCCCTCGTGAACTTTGCCGTTCGTTGATTGCACCTGTTGGGTATACGTGTACTTGCGCCCGGCCGGGCATCAAGTCTCCACCTCATGTCCCAATCCGATACGCCGTTGACCGAAGTGTCCCGTCCCCCTAGCCACAT
>NZ_JBAUSA010000014.1:0-5667 GCF_049581465.1 Caballeronia sp.
CCTTCGCGACGCGCGACGAGATCCGCGCGAACCCACCGACGCCCTTCGTCGACAGTCGAGCGAAATTCCGTGTGAACGGGTTCCAGCGTGAGCGCCGAGTGTTCGATGACATCGCGGATCGCACGCCGGTCATCCGTGTGAATCAGCGACAGGCCCGCGACCTGATCGCGGCTGAGCACGGTGAGATCGGCGCCGAACAAATGCATGGTGTCGCCGCCGATGTAGGGAAAGCTATACGTGCCATCGGTGGCGCGCCGCAACTGGAAAACCACCGCGGGCAGGGACCGCGTGACGTCGTGGAGACGGCGCTCGTTGTCGCGCGCGCGCATCTCGGCATCGCGGATGTCCGTGATGTCAATCATTGTGCCGACAACGCCCGCCATCTTGCCATCCGCCGCCGCAAATGCACCCGTCCAGAAAAGTCCGTGACGCAGATCGCCATCGAGGTTCCGGAAAGCGATTTCGACTTCCTCGCGTTGTTCGGTCGAGAGGCTGAGCCCAGCGAGTTCATGCAGGCGACGGCTGTTGTCGGCACCCCACGACTGAACCTCGAGCGTTGTGCGCCCAATAATGTCTTCGCGCCGAAGCCCAAGCGTTTTTTCAAACGCCCGGTTCACCGCGATGTATCGATTCCTGAGGTCTTTGGCTACAAGCGGATACGGTACGACTTCCATCATGGTCTGCTGGAAGCTCAACTGTGTCGCGAGACGCGCCTCCGTTTCGACCCGCCGCGCCATTTCGCGCTGAAGCAGCACGAACGCGCGCAGCGTGACAGCCAGCACTACGCCAATCGCGATCAGCGCTGGCAGAAGGCGCATTGCGTTGACGCTCCAGCCGCCGGACGGCGCATCAGTTATGGCTTCGTGCTGTGCGGCGATCTGCTGCTCGTCGGCTGTGGACACGGCCTGCAACGCGAGCCTGTCCGATGGCAGGCGCAGGCCGCCGCGTATGCCACTGTCTGCTGCGGCCTGCGCGCCGTCGCGGCCCATGTACACGTTGTAAGTCGGCGCAGCGTAGTCGTCAGACGTGCGCACGGCACTCTGGGCGCACGCAGCCGACACCGTCGATGCGAGCACGAGCAATGCGACCAGACGAAAAAGACGCGAAACGAAATGGAAGAGGATCGCGTGTAGCCGCTGTCGATTTACGCTGTTCATAGCGGTTGATTGTTGAAGGAGGCGTCGATGCTGACGGGGCGCTGGGGCGAGCCGCCAGCGCGAGAGGTCTTGCGCGCGATCACCGGATAAAAGAGGCCGGCAAGCACGGCGCCGGCGAACGGCGCTGCCCAGAACAGCCACAATTGGTCGAGCGCCCAGCCGCCGACAACGAACGCAGGGCCGGTTGAACGGGCGGGGTTCATCGACGCGTTGGTCACGGGGATCGCGATAAGAGAGCAGAGCGTCATGGACATCCCGATGAGCGCGGGGCCGCTAAAACGCGCAACTCTGCTGGACGCGGCAACAAGATTGACCAGGACGAACACAAACGTGACAAGCGCCTCGACAATCAGCGCCGAACGGATTTGATATCCGGCCGGCGAATGAGCGCCGTAGCCGTTCGCCCCCAGCGTTGCAAGGTTCATTGACACGTCGCCGCGCCCGCTCGCGACAACGTATAAAACAATCGCGCCACCGATCGAGCCCGCGACTTGAGCCACGATATACGGGACCAGGTCTCGTATCGGGAAGCGATCGGCAATGGCGAAGGCCACCGTAACGGCGGGGTTGAAGTGGGCGCCGGACACAGGACGAAGGACGTGGAACAGCACGGTCGACGCGAGCCCGAAAGCCGCCGCCTGGCAGACCATTTCCATATCGGGACGAAAGTAGCCACCAGCGATCACGGTGCAGCCGCAGCCAAAGAAGACGAGCGAAAAGCTTCCTACGCATTCACTTATGAGCTTTTTTAACATGTCGCTTTTCCTCGTCCGAGATCTGCTCGCCGGCGCATGGCTTCACGTCCAACCTCGGGGGTATCGGACAAGCAGCAGGAACGGCCTAAAGCGATCAAGTGTCCGACGATTTGCGACAACTAATAATCAGAGCATTCCTAAATAGCTCCTACTTCCAACGATCTCAAACCTTGCGCTTCCACTCGTTTCGGCTCGACCAGGCCGCTGTCAAATGCGAACCGATACAGCTCCGCGTCGGTCGACAAACCCAGCTTGCGCATAGCCGCACATTTTTGCGCGCTGATCGTCTTGACACTGCGGTCGAGTTCACGCGCGATCTCGGTCACATTTCGGCCTCGTGCGTATCGTCCGATTACGTCGAGTTCGCGGCGCGTCAGCTTCTGCCGAATCATGTCGACACGATTTGCCGAAGTGGCCTCGGCGAGAAGCTGGCGTATTGACGGCCCCAGGTAATCTTCGTCTGCCAGTACCGTGACGATCGCTACGTAGATCAGTTCCAGCCGGTCCTGCTTGCTGACCACGGCATTGGCACCGGCATCCAGGACACGCGCGATCAGGCCTGCGTCGTTAGTCATTGATAAAACCACGATCGCTGCCTTCGGATGATGCTCGGCGATGTACTGGATCAATTCGACGCCGTCGCCATACAAACCGCCCGGCATGAAAATGTCCATGATGACGACATCGCATTCCTGATTGTCGAGCGCCTCTACCAGCGCCGTAGAATCCTGCGCCCGACACACGATTTCAATATTCTGCACGTTCGCAATCAGGCGCTCAATCGCAAGCACCACTAATGGATGGTCGTCGGCCACCGCTAATCTGATTCGTTGAGTGAACGCAATCATTTACTAACCTCTTTTAACCCGAAATTCGCCCGGGTGATGCGTCCGCTCAAGGCGGGGTTCAGTTTGCCAGCGCGATCACGGGCCGTTGCAGGATCACCGATCTGCGCTGGCATCGACATAAGATGCGTCCGAAAGGGCCTCACGAAACGCTCCGTCACGTCAGGCCATGCGCGCGTGCAAACGCGAACAGGCATGGGTCGTTGTGGACGCCGAGCTTGCCCATGGCGTCGCGCTTCTGGCGGCTGATCGTGCGGACATCGCGCTCAAGAGAACGTGCGATCTCGGTGATCGACAGCCCGCTCGCAAACATGCGCACGACCTCAATTTCACGGGGAGAGAGATGCGGCCCTTCCCCAAGCCCCTCGTGTTCGGCACCGGCCACCGCTAGCGCCGCAACAATCGACGTGCTGAGATATCGCCGCCCAACTCCCGCAGCACGAACCGCCGCAGCGAGTTCTTCCATGGGTTCAACTTTGTTCAGCAAGCTCATGGCGCCAGCGCTCAGGATAGAACGGAGAATGGCGACATTGCTCATGCTGGTCAGCACGACAATGCGTAAATCCGGCCAGTCCCGCCGCACCCGCTTGATCAGGCGCAGGCCATCTTCAGCCTGCAGACCCTGCTCGGGCATGGCGAAATCCGTGACCAGAACGTCGCACGGCGTAGTGACGAGCAACTTCAACAGGGTCGCTGCGCTCACCGCCTCGCCAACGACCTCCACGCTTTTATCCGCACTGAAGGTCGCTCGCATACCGAGCAAAACAAACGGATGATCGTCGGCCAGAACGATTCGGAGTTTCAAAGTGGCCTCTCAGATTTATTGTTCGCAGGTCAGGTCGAATTGCACCACTCGGCAACATCCGATTCGGCAATTCACCGCTACATGAGAACACGGCGTGAAACCAATCCCTATAGGAGCACTCTCAATGCGTCCTTGTGCAATCGGCTTTCCACCAGACATGTCTTATGCAGTGACAAATTGATGATTTTTATACTTGTTCCGCGTGGCTTCCGACATCACCGCCTCTTCACGCAAACACGCGCCACCTAGGATAATTTTCAAGTACCTTGCATTGCCATACGAATTGTCCTATTCCCTGCGGTTTTAGTAGCGATCCTCAAAACTGTTTCAATAGTTGAAACACGCGGGACCACGACACGTTGCGGCATGTCAGTTTTCGGATGGCCTCTTGATCCGTTCGAGAAGTGAACTGATCAGGTCGATCGGCATCGGGAAAACGATGGTGGAATTCTTGTCAACAGCGATCGTCGTCAGTGTCTGCAGGTAGCGCAACTGCATGGCTTGTGGTGCCTGCGCGAGCATCTGTGCGGCCTGCAGCAGCTTTTCCGACGCTTGCAACTCACCTTCCGCGTGGATGATCTTCGCCCGCCTTTCTCGCTCCGCCTCGGCCTGCCGGGCAATCGCGCGGATCATCGTCTCGTTCAGGTCGACATCCTTGATTTCGACATTCGACACCTTGATGCCCCATGCATCGGTCTGCGCATCGAGAACTTTCTGAACGTCTGCGTTGAGGCGCTCGCGCTCCGCAAGAAGTTCGTCGAGTTCATGCTTGCCGAGAATCGCGCGCAACGTCGTTTGCGACAACTGGCTGGTCGCCTCGAGAAAACGTGCGACCTGGATGACGGCTTTCTCCGGATCGACCACGCGGAAGTAGACGACCGCATTGACCTTCACGGAGACGTTGTCGCGAGTGATCACGTCCTGTGGCGGCACGTCGAAAACGATGGTGCGCAAATCCATCCTGACCACTTGCTGCACTGCAGGAATGATGAGGACAAGGCCCGGTCCCTTGACCTTCCAGAAGCGGCCGAGCATGAATACCACGCCGCGTTCGTATTCACGGAAAATCCGAATCGCCGAGAACACGATAAGGATGACAAGCAACAACAAGACACCGCTAAAGCCAAACGTGAATCCGATCATTGTTTTTCTCCTTGTTTTACTTCGTCTAGTCGCGCGACCGTGAGCGTGAGCCCATGGCGCCCGATGACGCGCACCCGGTCCCCGCGCGCAAGCAGTGCGGCAGCTTCGCCGCCGTGCACAAGCCATCGTTCGCCGTGCACCCGAGCCCAGCCGCTGTCGCTGGCTCGCACGTCTTCCAACATCTCGCCGATGCTGCCAAGCATGGCTTCCGAGCCGCTCACCACAGGCCGCCTGCGCGACTGGAGCGCCACGCCGGAGACGGCGAACACGAACACGGCAGTGATCGCGGTCAGGCCCGCGACGAGCGCGACTGGAACGCCGTAGCCGGGGACATCGGTACGAAACAGCATGAGCGAGCCGATCGCAAATGCTGCGATGCCGCCGAACCCGAGGGTGCCGAACGTCGGCAGGAACATTTCGGAGATGAGAAATGCGATGCCGAGCAGAATCAGACCGAGCCCGGCAAAGTCGACAGGCAGCAACTGCAGGGCGAACAAGCCCACCAGCAAACAGATTGCTCCTGCAACACCCGGCAGGGCCATGCCTGGATTCATGAACTCGAAGAACAACCCGTACATGCCGATGGTGATGAGAATGAGCGCCACGCTCGGATCGGTGATGGTCGCGAGGAACCGGCTGCGCCAGTCGGGCTGGATCGTCACCACGACAGCGCCCAACGTAGCGAGCACGTGATCGCCGGTGATTGTGTGCACGTGCCGGCCGTTCAGCTTCGCGAGGAGATCGGGCACGTCCAGCGCAATCAGGTCAATGACGTTCTGCCCCAGCGCCTCGTTCGCGGACAGGCTGAGCGCCTCACGCACGGCACGCTCGCCCCACTGGGCATTGTGTCCGCGCAACTGGGCGAGACCGCGGATATAGGCCGCAGCGTCCTGGACCTGCTTGGTGGTCTCGGTGGATTGCGTGCTCATGTCAGGTGCCGGCGCCGCACTCGCCCCCGCGTC
>NZ_JBAUSA010000015.1:0-5541 GCF_049581465.1 Caballeronia sp.
GCGTGAGCGAGCGCGCGCGAGCCGGCGCGCGTCACCTGCCCTTCTATGTCGAAGAGATCCTTGATGGAAACCGGAATGCCGGCCAGCGGCGAAAGCACAGTGCCCGCGCGACGTAAGGCGTCGTGGGCATCGGCGGCGGCGCGAGCACGGGCCGCATCGACGTGCATGAAAGCGATGGCACCCTGTCCGGCGGGGTCCTCAATGCGTTCGAGCGCCTGCTCGACCAAATCCCGGCTAGTGGTCCTACCTGCACGAAGGGCTTCGGCAAGTTGCGCGAGCGGAGCGAATTGCGGCGGTGTCGTGAGCATGATGTCTGGCAGAAATCGGTTTGCGGGAGTGGGCGGGTCAACCCACTTTGCAGAAGTCGCGTGCGGCGCGAAAAAACGTTGGCTGCGGCGATCGAACACGCTATGGCGCGAATTCGAAAGTGGCTGTCATTCTAAGCCAGCAAATTCAGAAATACTCGACGTGGTGTTGCTGAGCGGGTCCCCTAGCCATTCGGCGGATGGTGGCGCTTCCAGTAAATCTCTAAGCTCGTACCGGTCTGTGGCGTGCAGTTCAACCACGGATTGCGAGGTTTCTTCAAAAACCCAAGCGTTTGGGTTTACTTATAAGCTTTGACTGGATACAGTAGGGACATGCCAACGATTTTCCGCATCGGCGCCGCGCGCGTCGTGATCTATCCCAACGACCATCGGCCCGCACACGTGCATGTCGTGGGCGCTGGCAATCATGCCGTTTTCAACTTGCAGTGCCCAGGCGGCCCGCCTGACGTGCGCGAGAATCACGGTTTTTCGAAAGCTGACGTCACTGCCTTCGTTCGCCGGATGCAAAACGTCGTTGGCTCTCTCTGCACGGAATGGAATGCAATTCATGCCAGTCTTGACTGAAATCACCGATGCGCAAATGGCGAAAGCCGAGGCTCGGATGCAAAAGCGTATTGCGGAAGGTCCGACTGCGATCGCCGTGGCGTACCGGAGCGACGACGGCCGACTCGTGATCGAATTGTCGAACGGGGCGTTGTTCGCGATTCCCGCGAGGATCATCCAGGGCCTCGAAGGGGCAACCGACCAAGACCTCAAGTCAATTGAAATCACGGCGCTGGGAGACGGCCTGCATTTTCCCGCGGTCGACGCGGACGTCCTCGTGCTTCCGCTACTGGCCGGCGTGCTCGGTTCGAGTTCGTTTATGGCAAAACGCCTGGGCAAAGCAGGGGGGGCTAGCCGAAGCCCGTTGAAAGCTGAAGCGGCGCGGGCAAACGGCGCGCGCGGAGGCCGTCCTCGCAAAATCAAAGTGGAGGATACCGAACCCCCCGAAGTCCCCCAGTCGGCGGAGAAGTGATCGGTGTGACCACTCGACGACCGGGAGTCGGGCGTAGTGCAAAAGATTTGCTGCACAAGTACTAGCCCGGACGGACCGCACGTGAGGGCCTACGGGCTTAGATCGTCCGCGAGAACCGCTTCGCCGCGTGTCCAGCCAGGTATCGATCGAAGATCATCGCTACATTGCGAACCAGCATGCGGCCGGCGGGCAGCACTTGAATGCCGGAACCGGTCACGGCCACCAGACCGTCTGCCTCGAGCGGCTTCATGCGTTCCAGTTCGTCGGTGAAGACCGAATGAAACCGAATGCCGTATGCGGCTTCCAGCTCGTCGAACCGCAGTCCGAACTGGCACATGAGCTGCGAGATGATGTCTCGGCGCAGCCGGTCGTCTGCATCCAGTCGCACGCCGCGCGCGATTGCCAGTTCGCCGCGATCTATCGATTCTGCATAAACGGCCATGTCCTTCGCGTTCTGCGCGTAGACATTGCCGACTTTTCCTATCGACGAGACGCCGAATCCGATCAGGTCGCAATCCGCTTGCGTGCTATAGCCCTGGAAGTTGCGCTGCAGCGTGCCAGCTGTTTGCGCGATCGCGAGTTCGTCGTGGGGCAGGGCGAAATGGTCCATTCCGATATACACGTAGCCCGCTGCGCTCAGCTTCTCGATAACGCGCTCAAGTATCGCGAGACGCTCGGCAGACGAAGGCAGGGCGGTTTCATCGATACGGCGCTGCATCTTGAAAAGTGCCGGCATATGCGCATAGCCGAACACCGAAAGCCGGTCGGGCGCGAGTTCGATCATGGTATCGAGCGTGGACGTGAAGCTTTCTACGCTTTGATGTGGCAAGCCGTAGATCAGGTCGGCGCTGATCGATTTGAAGCCTTTGTCCCGAGCCGCCGTCATCACGGCACGCGTCACTTCGAGTGGCTGAATGCGGTTGGTCGCGTGCTGCACGCGGGGATCGAAGTCCTGTACGCCAACGCTCAACCGGTTGAAACCTATGTTGCGCAGCACGCCGATCGTTTGCGCCGATGCCTCGCGTGGATCGACCTCGATCGAATACTCTGCTTGCGCGTCGGGAAGCAAATGAAAGTGCCGGGCGGTAGCCTCCATGAGCTCGGCCATTTCGCCGTGCGACAAAAACGTCGGCGTGCCCCCGCCCCAATGCAATTGCGTCACGGGGCGAGTGGTATCGAAGTGCTCAGCCTGCAACGCAAGTTCGCGTTTTAACCGATCCAGATAAGGCCGTGCGTGGGCCCGATTTTTCGTCGCGATCCGGTTGCAGCCACAGTAAAAGCAGGCTGTGGCGCAGAACGGGATGTGGAAATAGAGCGACAAATCCGCCGATGCCGCGCCCGGAGCGGACGCCGCCCGATAGTAATCGGCGGGATCGAAGGAGTCGGTGAACTGGACGGCGGTGGGGTACGACGTGTAACGGGGACCGTTCGCGCTGTATTTCGCGAGGAGATCGGGGCGGAAGAAGGTCATCGCGGACGAGCTCGAACTAAGTCTCCCGAGTCTAGCTGACCGATTCGCACCGCTCTTGCGTGAAAACGCCGCAGCCGCACGGTGGCACAATGCCGCTTGATACCTGCTTTTCACCCTTCATGCCGATGTCCAACGCCCACAGTCCGAACTCCATGCACGCGTGCCGCGAAGCGTGCGGCGCATGTTGCATCGCGCCGTCGATTTCGAGCCCGATTCCCGGCATGCCCGAGGGGAAGCCTGCAGGCGTACGCTGCGTGCAACTGGGTCCGGACTTGCGCTGCGCAATCTTTGGCGATCCCCGCCGGCCCGCGTGCTGTTCCGGCCTGCAGCCATCGGAGCCCATGTGCGGCGACACGCGCGATTACGCGCTCGCGTGGCTCACGCAACTCGAATTCGACACGCAGCCTGACCTGCAACCCGGGCGCATCTAGACAGTCGAACGATCATCAGTCAAATCTCTGGAGAAATTCGCATGACTCAAGCCGTTGCGCCGAAGCGGCGCCGGTTTTTCCTTGCCGCGTTGAGTGGCGCGGGCGTGTTAGCGCTGGGTAGCCGGACGTGCGCCGCCGCGATATTCCCGTTTATCCCCGATCACTACACCTTCAGTCAGGCACAGGTTCAGGAGGCCGTGCAGCGAAAATTCCCGTTGCAACGTACGGCATCGCAGATATTCGATGTCACGCTGGCCGATCCTCTTGTCGGCCTTGCCCCGGATCGCAACCGGATTACTGTTCGGCTCAACGCCCGGCTTGCCACGCCGTTCATGCCAGAACCGGTCACCGGCGTGTTTACGCTTTCCAGCCAACTGGCTTACGACGCACCGAGCCATTCGGTCATCCTGCTGTCACCAACCGTCGATGATTCCCAGCTCACCGGGGACGCCGCGCAGTACAACCAGCAGATCAGCGCAGCGGGGGCGGCGCTCGCGGCCCAGTTTCTCGACCGCTATCCCATCTATACGTTCAAGCCCGAACAACTTCAGTTTGCCGGAGTGACCTACGAACCGGGTACAATCACCGTCCTTACAAATGGCATACGGGTACAGATCGTCGAAAAGTAGCGCGTTCGATAAATCCAGCCTCCCGAAATGCCTTGTGCCCCGGCCAGACGGCCGGACCAACAAGGGGTGGAGTGATGGACTGGATCTTGTTTTGCAAAGCGCTGATTCTGGGCGTCGTAGAAGGTTTGACTGAGTTTTTACCTGTATCTAGTACGGGGCACTTGATTGTTGCAGGCAGTTTGCTGGACTTCACCGGTGCCGAGGCGAAAACGTTCCACGTCGTGATCCAGTTCGGCGCGATTCTCGCCATTGTGTGGGAATACCGGCGCAAGATTGGCGCGGTGATCGTGGGTCTTCCCACTCAGCCGAAAGCGCGGCGGTTCACGGCGAATGTTGTCATCGCGACGATTCCGGCCGTTGTGCTCGGCCTCTTGCTGGAAAAGAAGATCAAGGCCGTCTTGTTTTCGCCTGTGCCCGTTGCCGTGGCGTTGATCCTGGGCGGCGTCGTGATCCTGTGGGCAGAAGCACGGCAGCGGGATCGTGGCGTCGCACCGCGTGTGACATCGGTCGATGAGCTCACTTATGCCGATGCGTTCAAGGTCGGCCTGGCCCAATGCCTGGCGCTGATTCCGGGTACGTCGCGCTCGGGTTCTACCATTATCGGCGGGATGCTGTTTGGGCTCGAACGTCGTGTCGCGACTGAGTTTTCTTTCTTTCTCGCGATCCCCATCATTTTCGGCGCGACGATCTATGAATTGGCGAAGGACTGGCAAACCCTTTCGTTCGATGCGCTCGGACTGTTTGTCGTCGGGCTGGTGGCAGCGTTTATCAGTGGGTTTATCTGTATCCGCTGGTTGCTGCGCTACGTTGCGACCCACGACTTTACAGCGTTCGCGTGGTATCGGATCGGCTTCGGACTGTTGATTTTGGCCGTCGGATACAGCGGTGCCCTGAGCTGGGCCGATTGATCCGGGTATGCTCAAAAACACAAAAAAGCCACGAATTCGTGGTTTTTTTGCGTTGAATGGCGCAGTTAGCGGCGCTTGAAAACCAGATCCCACACGCCATGGCCGAGCTTCAATCCACGCCGCTCGAACTTCGTCACCGGCCGATAATCCGGCCGTGGTGCGTAGCCCGCGTCGGTTGTGTTCTCGAGCGCCGGTTCCGCCGATAAAACCTCAAGCATCTGTTCAGCATAGTTTTGCCAATCGGTCGCGAGGTGAAGATAGCCGCCGGATTTGAGCCGCGATACCAGCAACGCGACAAACTTCGGCTGGATCAACCGGCGCTTGTGATGGCGCGCCTTGTGCCAAGGATCGGGGAAATAGATGTGCACGCCATCAAGACTGTCGGGGGCGATCATCTGTTCCAGGACCTCGACCGCGTCATGCTGGACGATGCGGATATTCGCGAGTTCCTGCTCCCCGATCAGCTTGAGCAACGCGCCGACGCCCGGCTCGTGCACTTCGACACCCAGGAAGTCATCGGCGGGACGGGCGGCCGCGATTTCAGCGGTTGTCGCGCCCATGCCGAAGCCAATCTCCAGTACTCGCGGTGCAGTGCGGCCAAACGCGCTATCCCAGTCGAGCGGCTGCGGCGCAAAGGGCACGACGAAGCGCGGGCCGATGTCATCGAGCGCGCGCCGTTGCCCGGTCGACACCCGGCCCGCGCGCGTCACGAAACTCCGAATCCGCCGATGATGTCGCGTGTCGTTCGCGCTCGTCGGGGC
>NZ_JBAUSA010000016.1:0-2813 GCF_049581465.1 Caballeronia sp.
CCCCCCACCCGCTCCCCCTGGAATTCGTCATCCCCCGCGACTACTATCGAACTCGTCGCACGAACACATCCAAACTTCAGCTAAACGCCAGTTTCACCCCAACGAGGATCAACGTCGCCGCCAATACATTGCGCAAAAGAGCCTCCGGCGCCTTCGACGACAAAAGGCTCCCAACCACGATTCCCGGTAGCGAGCCAACGAGCAACGAAACCAGCAGGTGCCAGTCGACCGAACCCAGCATCCAGTGGCCCGTACCCGCGATCAACGTTAGCGGAACGGCGTGCGCGACATCAGAGCCAACAATGCGCACCGTCGACAACCGGGGGTAGAGAAGCAACAGGACAGTGATGCCGATTGCGCCCGCGCCGACCGAGGTAATCGACACCAGCACACCAAGGACCGCACCGGTAAGCACGGTCCAGGCCACGGTGCTTCCTTCGCGGGTCGACGCGTTCGCCGCGCGCGCCGTACCGGCTTTATAGGCGAGCCGGGCGAGTTGCGGACGAAAGATGAGCGAGACGGCGGTCACCAGCAGCGCGTAGCCAAGCACCAGCTGGATCACGCGAGCCGCGCCGGGCGTGTTGAGGCCGTATCGGTTGAGCAGGAACAAAGTGATCACGGCTGCCGGCACGCTGCCGGCAGCAAGCCGGCCCGTAATGCGCCAGTCCACGGAACCCTTGATGCCATGGACCAGCGTCCCCGTCGCCTTGGTCGCGGCCGCGTACAGCAAATCAGTACCGACAGCAGTGGCCGGATGAATGCCGAACAGGAGCACGAGCAACGGCGTCATCAGCGAGCCGCCGCCTACGCCAGTAAGACCGACGAGGAAACCAACGCCCAGGCCGGAGACTGAATAAAGTAAATCGATGTGTGGAAAGGACATGCCGCAAGGAGCACCGGTTGAAACCGCGTGGGTCGAAAAACGGTCGATGATAGCGGGTCCGCCGCGCGCTCGCTCCGAGCGCGCGCAAATTGAATTCACCGGCGACGGTCGTACAATCGCCGAACGCCGGTCCGCGCAACTCTTTCTCAGGAAATGTAATGGATACGAAAGAACAGCGAGAAGCAAAGCAGCCAATGACCGATCAGGGCGATACGCGTGAAGACGTCCGCAACGCGCCCGGTGTCCGCGAGGTTGCGCCATCGACGCCATCAACGCTCTCTGCAGTCGCGGACGGTGCGTTCATCGCGAATGAGCACGCCAGTGTCGCGAACGAACGGCAGTTCGTGCTCAAGGCGGGCAACACCTTCGTGGTCAATGACGCCAATGGCGACATTCGTGGCATCGATGACGGCCTGTTTGTCAACGACACCCGCGTGTTGTCCCAACTGCTGCTGACATTCGGCGGGCGTGCGCCGTCCCTGCTCTCAGGCAGCGTCTCCAGCGACAACGCCGTTTTCACCGCGCATCTGACCAACCGGCCGCTGCCGCCCATAGGCGGTGCGAACACGCCCGAAGGCGTGATTCACGTCGAAAGGCGACGGGTGCTGTCGCGCCAGGTGCTGCATGAAGCCATCGTGCTCACCAACTACGGTACGGAACCGGCGACGGTGCCGCTGTCCATTACGTTCGCCGCCGATTTCCACGATATGTTCGAAGTGCGCGGTTCCACGCGCCCCAAGCGCGGTTCCATGCGCGAGCCCTGCATCGAAGATGGCGAGGTCGTGCTTCGTTACACGGGCCTCGATGAAGTGGAGCGAACCGCACGCATCCAGTTTTCGCCCGCGCCCAATTCGCTGACCACCGGCCGCGCCGACTACGTGTTGCGCATCCAGTCGGAAACGGCGATGTCCATTTACTTGTCGGTGACATCCATCACGCGTGCGTTGAGCGATGCGAGCGATGCAAGCAAGAAGATCGCCGAAGAAGGCGCTGAATGCGCGCCGGAATCGGGCCGGCCGGCCATCCGGGAGGCCCTCGTGGACGCGCATCGGCGGATGCGGGAGCGCCGTAGATCTGCTGCCCGGGTGCGTTCGAGCAACCCGTTGTTCAGCGAATGGATCGACCGGTCGCTGGCCGATCTCGGCCTGCTGACGACCGATCTCGAAACGGGACCGTATCCGTATGCCGGCATCCCGTGGTTTTCGACCGCGTTCGGGCGCGACGCCATCATTACGTCGCTACAGATGTTGTGGATCGATCCGTCG
This sequence comes from Caballeronia sp., assembly GCF_049581465.1. Lineage (GTDB taxonomy): Bacteria > Pseudomonadota > Gammaproteobacteria > Burkholderiales > Burkholderiaceae > Caballeronia. The sequence continues at coordinate 2,149 of NZ_JBAUSA010000016.1, forward strand.
CTGGCGCGCGGCGTGTTGCGGTTCCTGGCGGCGCATCAGGCGCGCGAAGATTCGGCGTTCCGCGATGCCGAAATCGGCAAGATCATGCACGAGACCCGCAACAGCGAAATGGCCGCGACCGGAGAAGTGCCGTTCGCGATGTACTACGGCGGCGTCGACAGCACGCCACTGTTCGTCGCGCTCGCCGGCGCCTATGCCGAGCGAACCGGCGACATGGCGCTGATCGACGAATTGTGGCCCGCGTTGCAACTCGCCGGCCAATGGATCGCCCGCCATTGCGACACGAATGAATTCGGCTTGCTGAGCTACCAGCGCGCGACCGAAGCGGGGCTTGCGAACCAGGGCTGGAAGGACAGCGGCGACTCCGTGTTCCACGCCGACGGCAGTTTTCCCGTCGGGCCGATTTCGCTGGTCGAGGTCCAGGCGTACGCATCGACGGCGTTCGCGACCATGGCCCGTTTCTCCCGGCACCGTGGCGCTCCCGAGGACGCCGACGCGTTCGAGAAGCGCGCGCAACACATTCGGGAACGCGTGGAAGCCATGTTCTGGATGCCGGAGTCGGAGTTCTACGGCATTGCACTCGATGGCAAGGGCGACTTGTGTCGCGTGTTGGCGTCCAATGCCGGGCACTTGCTGGCATTCGGACTGGTCGAGCGAACCCGCGG
>NZ_JBAUSA010000017.1:0-4921 GCF_049581465.1 Caballeronia sp.
ATGAATGACGCCGCGAACGATTCAGCGAATCAATCAGCCACGAGTATCGACCCAGCGTTTTGCCCATTTACATGAATGAATGAGCGCTTGGGCTTCGTCCTTGAAACAATCAAGCACGTGAAACTGGTAGCGGTTGCCTTTGTTGGTCCCGCTTTTGCGTTCCAGCAAGAGATTCGAGGCAAACGAGCCATCGGGTAAACGATGCGCTGAAGGGACGACTTGATAGCCGTTGTAATGATGAATATGAAGATTTTGCATGATTGAACCACACGAACATACGCATGCCTGACCCATGTTAAATGTCAGAATGCGTCAATGACTGGCGCTGGCGCCTAAAAATTCGCAGAGGGAAAAGCCTAAAGCAGAAGCGCGGCACGAACTAGCAGCGTTCGCGACGATATCGCAGCGGAATTGCAGAAGATTGCAGGGGGACTAAAGCGGACTTAGCGAAGTGCAAACAGATGCAAGCAGAAGCAGACAGGTGCAATACTTAATTGTGCTTATAGGAAACGGCGCCGGCTTTGACACACGGCTACCGCAACCAGGAGCCGGAGCTCCGCGAAACGAGTACTACACGCGTGAACCGGCTCAAGCCAGCCCACGCGAAACATCAATTACAGCGGGGTGATGTTCGAAGCTTGCAGACCCTTCGGGCCTTGCTTGGTTTCGAAGCTAACCTTTTGGTTTTCGGCGAGCGTCTTAAAGCCGTCGCTGCGAATTTCCGAAAAGTGGGCGAAGAGGTCGTCGCCGCCTGCATCAGGCGTAATGAAGCCGAAGCCCTTGCTGTCGTTGAACCACTTGACGATACCGGTATCCATAACAAATCCTTGAAAATATAAAAATGTTGCATCCTCTTTTGGAGGCGAGAGAAGTTTCAAGGAAGTGAGAGGACAACAAATACCGCGGAGAAAACGGAGAATGATGAACAGCAATCGAACTTCTTGAATACTTCGACTTACAGAATACTTGCTGGAGGAAGACCTGTCAAGTGATTTCGGACTGAGCCTAGTCGAAAGATGCAACGTCGCGCGCGCAATAGCGCGACCTTCCCCGCTCCAGCGCCTATTCCGGCACCGCGATGTCACCATCAACAAGACTTGCGCCATAACGCTCGGCATAGTCGCGTGCGCTTTGGGCGTCGGCGAAAAGTGGCATATCGGCACAGCCGACGAACGGATAAATCACGCGCTTGTCGCTCACCCGCACTACCCGCAAGGTGGGCATGGTGCCGCCCGCAGCCCTGCGTGACGAAGCGGCCACGTTGTAGTTGGACGATGCGACTGGCTTGTCGGCGGCACGTTCCCCCGACAATGTTCGCGAGGATGGGCGATCGAGCGAATAGCTCATAAGTCTTCGACCGATTCGCCCGCGACTTGACCGTCAATCAGGCGTTCAGCGTAACGCGTGGAGGCGAGCCGCGCTTCGCCCGACCCACTGAACGGACCTTCGCCCGGCACGCGATACACGCGGCTTGTGGTCGTACTGTCGTCCACGCCACGGCGCGAGATCCTGACGGCAGCGTCGAAGCCGGAGTCGTAGTGGCGCGAGCCATCCGGGCCGCGCGGCTTGTGCGGGTAAATCAGCGGATAGATTTCGAGGCCGCGATAACTTCTGACTGTGTCGTTCATGATCTTCTTTCGGTTATTGCGCGACTTCGTCGAAGTCTCGTCACGCGTGAGTACTGTCAGCGGCCTCTCTCAGAAGGCACGTGTCAGGTGGCGCTTTCCGTGCCGCCTGATAGCGCGGGCGTCAAGGAAGCGGGTGCAGCAATCGATGACCGCGGTTGAAAACGTCGTACCGAGCGTGAGAAGCGCCCGCTGCGTACGTTGTACAGGGCCCCCTCCTGCACTTTGCCGTCGATAATGTCGCGGCCGTACTGCATGGCAACTTCGATCGCGGCTTCAGGGCTAGCCGTCTCGGCTCCCTTCAGCACCGGCGAATAACGCTTCGAGGTCGCGCTGTCAACCGGCATTGCATCGATCTGGACGATGGCGGAGAACCGCTTTTCACCCTTGGCGAACGGATCGCCGTGCGGCGGGAAAATCTGCTGCGAATAAGCGCGCAATTCGTAGCCGCGGTATTCGACGATAGGGATGGCCATGACGCACTCGCTCGACACTGCGCTGACCGTCGTGGAAACCCGCTGAAGGACCGATATGCGAAGAGACGGCCACCAGCATCGGAACGATTAAGAATGCGCCAAATCGTTGCGCGAGGCAAGGCAAATCGGCCAGGCGTATTTTCGGGCACCCTTGACAGACGGTTGAGAAGCGCCAGTTCTTAAAGTTGCAGTTGAAGTGTAGCAGGCTATTTTTCCGGCGCACGGCGGCACGGTGTGTCGTGCGGCATTTTTGGCCGTGCATTGCCGGACTCACACATTGTTAGCCCGCCGTTCCGGTCGGGTTGCTCGGAGAGACGCCGCGCCCTTCACTCCTGCGCGCCCGTTTCACTCCATCCGCCGCCCAGCGATCGATACATCGCCACCGCCGCGAGTGCATGCTCGCGCTTCGCCTGGTTCAGCGAATCCGAATCCCTCAGATACGCTTCCTGTGCCGCCAGCACGTCGAGAAAACCGCTCGCACCGCCTTTATAGAGTTGCGTGGCAAGCCGCAACGATTGATCCGACGACTGCAGTGCGTCGTTCAGGCGATCGGTTTGCTCGGACGTGCTGACCAGGTCGCTACGCGTATCTTCCACGTCCTTCAATGCCTGCAACATGGTTTGTCGAAGATGCAAATCGGATTCGCGCATGCGGCTCTCGTTCTGTTCGATGTCAGCCGTGATGCGCCCCGCGTTGAAGATCGGACTGGTCGCATTGAGCGCGGCACTGAAGAGGTTGTCGGTGAGCGTGGGAAGGCCGAGATAGGACGATGCCAGCAATCCATCGCTCAGATTCAGCGAGAACTTCGGATAGCGCTCCGCCCTCGCCACGCCCACTTCAGCCGCGCGCTGCGTGACTTCGGCATAGGCGCTTTGCACATCGGGGCGACGCAGCAACGCCTGCGACGGCAACATCTGCGGCACCGTGTTTCCAGGCGTGGGAATCGCTGCGGGCGTGGCGAGCACGAGGGTATCGACGGATTCGGGTGTGCGGCCGGAATACACCGCGATAAGGCTCAACTGATGCTGGATCGTCGACGCGGCGCGCGGCAACCGCGCCTGCAATTCGCTCAATTGATTCTGCGCACGCGCGACATCGAGCTGTGTCGATAAACCGTATTGCATGCGCTCCTGCGTGAGACGCAGGGCGCGCTCACGAATTGCTACGTTATCCTGCAGGATTTTTTGCTCGCTTTGCGCCCAGCGCAGATCTACATACGCCGACGCCGTATTGGCCGCAAGCGCGAGGCGAAGCTCATCGACGGCATGCTCGCGGCCCGTCAACTGCGCTTGTGCGGCCAGCAGTTCGAGACGCTCGCCGCCGAACACGTCGGGCGTCCAGTCCAGTGTCAAGCCAATCCCGGCCTGGCGCACGTAACCTAGCGGTGGCGGCGTGTTCTGACGCGCGTCGACGGCGGTTGCACCCGCGTCTAGTTCCGGCAACAGCGCGGCGCGGCGCTGTGTCGTGACAGCTTGAGCCTGCTTCACGCGTTCGAGTGCGGCCTGCACGTCCAGGTTCTGGCTCAGTACCGATGTCACCAACTCACGCAGCACCGGATCGCCGAATTGCGCCGCCCACCATGCGACGGCATTAGCGCTGTCCTGGCGGGCCGCAACGCTCCATTCCACCGGCGCTACGGACGCGACTTCCGTCGGCAAGTCCGCATGCGTGGCGGGTTGTACGGCGCATGCGCCAAGCGCTGCGCACGCCGCCAGCTCCAGCATCAGCTTTTTCATATTGGTCTCAATGAGCGTCGGGAGAAGGTGGCGCGCTCGTAATAGGCCGCGCGAAAACCGCGCACAGAATGCCTACGACAAAGCACAGCGCGAGCACGTAGAACGTGTCGGAGAAAGTCATCACCAGCGCCTCGCGATAAACCATCGCGTGGAGATTCGCGAGCCCGGCATTCGATGCGTTCAGCGCATCGCCGGCGACCGATCCCCAATGCGACACCTGGCGCGCGAGGAACGCTTCGGTTTGCGGACTGCCCGTCACCACGCTTTCGTTCAAGCGCTCGTAGTGAAAGTTGAGGCGATCGTTGAGCATCGTCGCACTGACCGCGATGCCAATCGCGCCGCCTAGATTGCGCATCAGGTTGAACAAGCCGCTCGCCGATTTCAGGCGCGATTGCGGCAACGACCCAAGCGCCATCGTGACGATGGGCGGCACGGCGAACTGCTGCCCGATCCCGCGCAGAGCCTGTGGCAGGAGCAGTTGCTGCCAGCCCCACTCGTTGGTGAGCGGCACGTAGAAGTAGCAGCCCGCGCCAAAGCAGATCAATCCGAATAGCATCAGCCAGCGCATGTCGATGAATCGGGTTGCGAACGCGTACGTGCTGAGCGCGAGCAACTGGAATATGCCAACTGAGAGCAAGGCGAGCCCGATGTGCAGCGAATCGAGGTCGCGCACACGGCTCAAGAACAGCGGCGTGAGGAACACCGATACGAAGATCCCGATACCGGTGATAAACGACAAAAGACTGCCAATTGCGAAGTTCCTGACCGCCAGCGCGCGCAGATCGACGATCGACTCTTTTGCGGTGAACGCGTGAACGAAGAACAGGAAGCCGCAGATGGCCGCGATCCAGGTGCAAGTGATGATGACGTCGTCACCGAACCAGTTCTTGCGCGGACCTTCTTCGAGCACGTATTCAAGACATCCGAGAAAACCCGACATCAGCGCGATGCCGAGGTAGTCGCCTTTCTTCAACAGCGACAGGTCGGGTTCATCGATGCGAACGAACTTCGGCACCAGGATCGCGACCACCAGCCCCGGCACGACGTTCAGGTAAAACAGCCAGTGCCACGACCATTGATCGGT
>NZ_JBAUSA010000018.1:0-2723 GCF_049581465.1 Caballeronia sp.
GCTGGACCAAGGTGAGCACATGGGGGTCGTCGACGGTGTAGATGTGGCGGCGGCCGTCTCGGCGTGCGCTGATCAGTCCGGCCAAGCGCAGCTTGCTCAGATGCTGGCTCATGGTGGCAACACCGACGCCGGTGCGTTCTGCCAGGGTGCTGACGTCGTGGACGTCTTGGGCGGCAAGCCATAGCACGTGTAGCCGTGTCGGGTTGGCTAGGAGTGTGAATGTGGCTGCGGCCGAGGCTAATTGGGGGCGGGTGGGTTCGTCGCGCGGAATCGCGCTTGTGGTTTCGGGTGGCCGTACGTTTCGGTTCGCCATGGCGGCATCCATTCTTACCTACTGGTGATGACGGGATTCGCCTTCTGAAACATTTTGACACTTGCGAACATGACGAAACGTCGGCAAAATGTAACTGTCCGTCGGCGAACTCGCCGAACTCCCACGCATCCAGATCGCGAGGCACAGAAATGACTTCTCTAATCAACGAGGCGGCCGCCGCGGTCGCCACCCCCCAAGTGCGTTCGCCCCGCCCGCTGCGATCACTCATCGCCGGCCTTGTCTTGGCGGTCGCGCCACTTAGCGTTATAGGAGTAGCGGCCCCGACCGCACACGCCGACTACGCGGTCGACAGCAGCAATTTCCACGGCGCGCTCTCTTCCAGGGGCATCACCTTCGCGTCCAGGCAAGCTGCGACCGCCGCCGGTCGTGAGGTCTGCGATGAACTTGATCAAGGTATGCAGGCGAGTGACGTCGCGAACAACGTGATGACACAGTCTGATTTGGACGGCTATCACGCCGGGTTTTTTGTCGGAGCCAGCATTGCAGCCTTTTGCCCACGCCATAGCCAGTAGAACCAACGACGTCAAGCGTGACCAAGTGACACGGTTTGAGTATTTAGTGACATCTAGGTGACGTCGCGCATGAGATGGTCTGCTTCGACAAGCTTTCAAACGACCAAGCGCATCCACAAGCAGTGAGCGCAGGCTGGTGCCGAAGCCGGCCATCTCATGCGGACGGCGAAAGTTCCCTAGCGGACCTTATATGCCTTGGTGCAGGGCCATAACTTCGCAGAGGTGTCCGCGATCGGCTCGTGGCCGCGCCGTACAAAACTTCGCCTTTAGTTTTCCGAGGTCTTGGGTCCGTAACGTCTATGCGGCCTGAAGTCTCAACCTACGCTCCGGTAATGGACTCGGAAACTCAGACGCCCGCAGCGAAGTCAGGCGCGAACGTCTCACGCAAGGTGCGTTGGCTTCTGGCCGTCACAATGGCCCTCGAGAGCTTGCTGGTCATTTACTTGACGGTGCGTGACTTCGCGCTGGCCGCAACCCTAACGGCAACGATTGGCTCGGTGACATTGCTGGCTATTTCCGGCGTTGGTGTCTGGGCGACGTATGCGACGTGTAAGCAACACGACGGCTGGCTAAGAGCAAGCTTTTTAGGCCAATTCTTCATTGCAGGCCTTGCGGTATACACAGTCGTGACCGATGTACGGAGTCCTCTTCCCCAGCTTTTCGTCGCAGGATTTGCATGCATCCTCGGTATCATCGCAATTTGCTGGGTCTTCTATTTACTCGGGCAGCGGGGTGGCGGCCCTCTCTCTGCGTGGTCGGCAACGATCGTAGCCCTTATTCCTGTTCTCGGCTTCGTGCAGTTTTGGCTGCAGACCGATTATCTGCCGCGAACCTCACTGCCATTGGTTGACGTCAACACTGACCTGACTTCAACGGGGAAGACAGGAGACATCGTTAACCTTGAGGCGAAAGTGACCATCAACAATCGCGGTTCAGTACCGGTGTATGTCGGTGCGACAGTGATGCGAGTCACGGCGTACCCTTGGCGGCCTCCTGGCACACCGACTCAGTTGCCGGACGCGATTCAATTCGCGCTTCCCGCATCCACCCCGTACAGGGATGACCCCTTGTCGATCGAACAGCGTAAAACGCTGTATGCGAACGACCTTCTCCCAGTCGGCTACTCGTTGGCTCCCGGTCAGTCGAACACCTACCGCAAAGTCGTCGATTTCGACTCTCACGAATGGAGACTAGCGCGTCTCGATGTAGACGGGATCTTTATGACGAGCCCGAACGTCGATGAAGTCTATACGTGCGCCGTTCCGCCGGGTGAAATTTGGTTTCACGACCCCGACCACCCCGACCGCACGCGCATACCGCCGCAGCAGTCGGCAGATGATCCCAAATTTCAGGAAGAGATCGTCAAACCTATCTATAAAAAGGTTCCCGGTGGCGTTCAACAATTTTTCTGCCGAGAAATCCGCCTCAAGCCGCAAAATGTGGTTCATGAGGTAGTCGGGGATAAAGTCAGGTTTGAAGTTTTGGCGATTTTCAACGATCCCACAAACCCAAGCCTCCAATACCCGGCACTACTACTGTGGCCGGGCGTCAACGGCAATTACTTTCTTAATTCGCGTCAATGGCAAAAGGTCTCCGCTGCAAACCCAACGCTCGTGTATAACAAAATTGGCGTCGAGTACAGTCCATCAGAGCAGTCAGCCACTCCCGGCGGCGGCACACCCTCGACTACCCAGCCGCCGCCGACTACCCAACCGCGGTAGCTGACCACGGATGATGAACCGGGGGCTAGCTAACTGTGCGGACCGTACGCCCTGACCTGCTCAAATCTGGTGGAGCTAAGGGTGTGTGAGTTCACGACATCGTTCACAGCTGTCTCGGGACATCGTTTACACCCGACGACAAGGGTTGAGCGATGG
>NZ_JBAUSA010000019.1:0-2507 GCF_049581465.1 Caballeronia sp.
ACGCACGATACCGAGCGTCATGTCCATCACCAATGGCGGGTTCACGTCGAGCGCCACCACGTCGCCGCTTTCCACTTGCGCGATCATTGCGAGGTCTATAGCGGGGACCACCGCATCACTGTTTTCAAGGATCGAGTGAACGGTACCAATGTCATCCGTCGTCAAGGCGAAATGGTCAATCACTGGCACCGGCAATCCGTAGAGCTCGCCGAACCGGCGCGTAAGCGAGGGCTCGGAATGTCCGGCTGCCAGCAGCGGATAGGGACGAATATTGTCAATTGTCACTTGCGGCTGACAAGCGAGTGGATGGCCAGGCCGGACATACCACCCGAAGGTGCAGGGATAGACCGCCTCCGCTGTCAGATCGGCATGGTCCTGGGCGACGCGGATATCGCCCACGAAAAAGTCCAGTCGCTCCGCAAGCAGCGCGGCCAGTAGCCGCTCGGAGGTTTCGATCACACTGCGCAACTGCACGCGCGGCGCATTTTGCATCAGGTCCAGCACGAGCGGGCTGAGCAGCACCGGCGCTAGCGCCGATCCCATCCCGAACGCCAGCGATCCGGCCTCGCCCGATTGCATCAGCGCCAGCAAGCGCGCGCCTTCTTTCTCGTCCAGCGCCATCCGGCGAGCCCGTGGCTCGTAGGCGCGCGCATAGAGCGTCGGACGCAGTCGGCGATCGGTTCTATCGAAGAGCGGCACCCCGAGCCCCTCTTCCAGTGCGCAAATGCTGCGCGACAAGGCCGATTGGCTCAGGTGTACCGCGTCAGCCGCCGCGCTAAGCGAGGCATTGTCGAGCATGGCGAGGAAGTGCTGGATCTGACGGATATTCATGCGAAGGCATCCACTTGCAGAATGTGCATTATATTCTATCAACAAATGCAATTTACACAAATTATTGATTCACCTAGACTTCTTTCGGAGACTCGCGATACAGCGGGTGCAATCAGACCCGCAAAACCCAGACGAAACCGATACTTCATGCCTGCCTTTCACACCACCCCGCCGCGCCGTCCAGTTGTTGGCATCATTGCCGACTGCATCCAGTTTCATGGGCATCGCGGCCATTCAGTACTCCACGGCTACGTGCGCGCTGTCAATGAGATCGCGCAGGCCATGCCTGTGATGCTTCCAGTGGCCGCCGAGGTGCTGGATGGCGCTACGTTGCTCGGAGCTTTGGACGGCATCGTGTTAACTGGCAGCCCGTCCAATGTCGCTGCCCAACGCTACGGTGCTTCTCCGCTGCCTGCTTCCACGCGACAGGACACGCATCGCGATGCCGCCGTGTTCGGACTGCTACCCGCGCTGATCCGGAGCGGTCTGCCCGTTCTCGGCATCTGTCGCGGCTTCCAGGAACTCAACGTGATCCACGGGGGCACGCTCGAGCCTGCCGTCCACGAACAACCGGGGCGTCTGGATCATCGCGAAGGCGATCACGACCGACCGATCGAGCGCTGGTATGACAACAGTCACCCGATCCAGGTTGTCCCCGGCGGCGTGCTGGAGGGCCTCGCTAGCGAGCCTGTCATGCAGGTGAATTCGTTGCATCACCAGGGCATCGACCGGCTTGGCGATGGTTTGCGTCCGGAAGCCACGGCGCCCGACGGCCTTGTCGAAGCATTTTCGATTGCCGACGTGCCTCAATTCACGCTGGCAGTCCAGTGGCATCCGGAAATGAGGATTGACGACTGTCCTTTATCGCGCGCGATTTTTGCCGCTTTCGGCGATGCATGCCGTATCCGTCAGTGCGAACGCGAACAAGTCATCATGTCGGCCAATTAAAGAAATCGCATCACAAAATGTTCATCAACGAAACCCGTGCTCTGTTCAGTCGCGACTATGCTGAAGCTCGTGAAAAATTCTGTCGCGCTGCCGCCCTGCGCGGGCTGGCAATCGACTCATATGTGTTGCCCCTGAGCGGCGCCACTGGAGAAACACTTGCAACGGATGTCGTATTCGATGGCCCGCGCGACGCCGCTCGCCTGGTCATCCTGATCAGTGGTGTGCATGGGGTCGAAGGATATTGCGGGTCCGCGATTCAGACCGGCGTGCTGGGTCTGGGTCCAGTCACCGCACCCGATACCGCCGTACTGCATATCCACGCGGTCAATCCTTACGGTTTCTCGCACTCGCGCCGCGCGACGCACGAGAATATCGACCTGAACCGCAACTTCGTCGACTTCTCCGTACCGTTGCCGGTTAATAACCGGTACGCCGAAATCCACGACCTGCTGCTTCCTCCCGAGTGGCCGCCGACCGACGAAAACGAATCGACGCTCGATATCCTGCGCCGGCAGTGGGGTATGCGTGGCTATCAACGAGCGGTCGGCCTTGGGCAGTACGCATTTGACGATGGCATTCACTACGGTGGTCGTGAGCCAGCCTGGAGCAACCTCACGTTCCGTCAGATCTTGCGCAAATATGCTCAGCAGTGCAGGCGGATTGGCTCGATCGATGTGCATACCGGGCTTGGCCCGTATGGCTACGGCGAACGGATCTTTGCCTGTCCC
>NZ_JBAUSA010000020.1:0-4031 GCF_049581465.1 Caballeronia sp.
TGCGTGCGTTGCGCGCCGGGCGAACTGTCGCGCCCGATCAGGCCGCGCCGGAGTATGTCCGCAATAAAGTCGCCCAGACCACGGCGGAGCGCATGCCGGCACGCGCGGAAAAAGACGCGGCTGCGAAACTCGACAGCCAGGCCGAGCCAGCAGGGCCAGCCCCGGAGCCGATACGGTGAGCGGCGTGCTGCTCACGGATCGCTACCTGTCGCCAATGACAGAAGCGGATCTCGATGAAGTCGCCGCCATCGAAAAACTGGCGTACGAGTTTCCCTGGTCGCGCGGCAACTTCCAGGACTCGCTGCGCAACGGCTATTACGGCGTGTGCCTGCGCCACGTCACAGGTACGCTGATTGGATATTGCGTGCTGATGCCGGTCGTCGATGAAATGCATCTCCTGAATCTGTGCGTCACGCCCCAAGCGCAAGGCGCGGGTGCAGGGCTCGCGTTGCTGCGCGAAGCCGTGCGCCTTTCGCGGCTTCAGAAGCTTGACGGAATCTTGCTGGAAGTACGGCCGTCGAACCCGCGTGCCGTCCATCTCTACGAACGGTTTGGCTTCGCCACGATCGGGCGTCGAAAGAACTATTACCCCGCGCGGCATCGGTCGCGCGAGGACGCACTCGTCATGCGTCTCACGTTTTCCAAGGAGGGCGCGGATGCCGCTGAATGAGTCGATGCTGGAAGAGTTTGGACTGGGTACGGTCTGGGTCAGGCGGCAAGCCCGAGCGGTTGCGGCTGACGAGGATGGTGAAGCGGTTTCAGAAGCCGCTTCCAAAGACGTGTTTGCCTCCGTTTCTACATCAATACCTGTCTCTGCCCCTGTCTCTGCCTCTGCCTCTGAGTCGGCCTTTGGGCCAACCTCTGAATCGACCGCTCAGGCCGAGCGCGAGGGGTCGGCTGCGAGCCTGTTGAATCGCGCCGCCATTGCTTTTTCGCCGGAGCGCGGGTCTGCCGTTTCTCGCAACGGCGATTCGCTGGAAGACGTCCCGGCGCGCACTGCAGCGCCTTTGAGTGCTCGGCAAACCGGGAACATCGAGCGTCGCGTGTCGCCGAATGCGCTCGCGGCAGAACAACGCGCGATGCCGCCGATTCAGGACGCCGCGCTGGACGCAACGGCGGACATGCCGCCGCCACCCGCCTTCGACGATCTTCCGTGGCTCGATGATCTTCCGCAAACGCCCGTGTCGCTGCCCGATCTCATCGACGATACGACTGCCGAAATCGCGACTCTCGACTGGGACACGCTCGCCGCAAGGGTTTCCGTCTGCGATCGATGCCGCCTGTGCGAGCGGCGCACGCATGCGGTGTTCGGCGTCGGCGATCGCGAGGCCGACTGGATGCTGGTGGGTGAGGCGCCCGGAGAAAACGAGGACAAGCAGGGCGAACCGTTTGTCGGTCCGGCGGGCAAGTTGCTTGACAGCATGCTGCATGCGGTCACGTTGTCGCGTGAGGACAACGTCTTTATCGCGAACGTCATCAAGTGCAGGCCGCCCGGTAACCGCAATCCCGAGCCGGACGAAGTCGCGCGTTGCGAGCCGTACCTGAAGCGCCAGGTCGCACTGGTGAAGCCGAAGGTGATCGTCGCGTTGGGCCGCTTTGCCGCGAACAGCTTGCTCAACACGGATGCGAGCGTCGGTTCGTTGCGGGGGCGCGTGCATGACTATGAAGGCGTGCCGGTCATCGTCACTTATCACCCGGCGTATCTGCTACGCAGTCTCCCCGATAAAGCCAAGGCATGGGTCGATCTGTGTCTAGCCCAGGCGACGTACCGGGCGTCGAAGGTTGTCGAGTGACGACCGCGCCGCGCGGGCATTTGCAGGCGTCAACCTGGATGACAGCCGACCATTCGGCAAGCCCTCGTTACCACGATGCCACCGTCCAAGACCTGGCATGGCTGCTCTTTTCGCCTGATTTGCTGGACGCATCCCGGGCGGGTGCGCCGCTCGCGCGACCGGTGTCTTCCGTTGCTGAGCACGATGCCACGATCGAGTGGCTCGACTCTCTCGATCGCGATCCCGCCGCACTCCATGCAGAAGTCCGCAGGCCGCCCCTCAAGCTTCTCGGTCTTTACGCTGAAGCCTTGCTGGAATACTTCATTGCCCACGGACCGCACACGCGATTGATCGCGGCGAACGTGCCGCTGCGCGCGTCGGGCGTTACGCTTGGCGAGGTCGATTTCCTGCTTGAAAACGCGCGCGGCGAGCGGCTTCACTGGGAACTGGCCGTGAAGTTCTACCTGCACATCGGCGGCGATGGCGGTATCGATACGCTTGCGAACTTCGTCGGTCCCAATCTGCAGGATCGTTTCGATCTCAAGCATGGGCGCCTGTTGCGGCATCAACTCGGATTGAGCGCTCGCGCTGAATTCGCGTCGCTCGGTTTTGAAGGCCCGTGGCGTGCCGAATTATTGGTCAAAGGCCGATTGTTCTATCGCGATTGGCCTGCGAGCCTGCCGTCCGAACTCGCTGGCGATCACCTGCGCGGCTGGTGGAAAACGGTATCGGAATGGCGGGAATCGGTCGGGGACGAAATCTGCGCCGTCCTGCCGCGACTCGATTGGCTGGCCGAGCGTGACGGTTCCACAGCCGAGCAAATCAGTGTGGAAAACCTGTCATCGCCTTTGATGGTTGCAACCTACGACCCTGAGACTGGGCGCGAGCGCTCGCGCGGCTTTATCGTGCCGGACGACTGGCCTGAACGCGCCGCGCGCTTCACCACCACCTGAAGAAATGATGGACCGGACCGACTCCGTGTCCGACCTCGAGTCGCGTGCTTTGTTCGATTGCGCCCGTCAGGTAAAGCTTGGCGTCGGCGGTAGCGGCGGCGAGCGTATCGCGTTGGGGCAGAAGTGCCGCAATCGCCGATGACAACGTGCAGCCAGTTCCGTGCGTGTTTTTAACCGGTACGCGCACGCCGCCCAAGCGCAATGAGCCGCCGTCTTCGATCAGCCAATCGGGGCTATCGGTGGCGTCCAGATGGCCGCCCTTCATCAACACCGCGCGCGCACCGAGTTCGCGAAGCGCTTCGCCCTGGCGGACCATTGCGTGCTCGTCAGTGGCTGGCGCTTCGCCGAGCAGCGCGGCGGCTTCGGGCAGATTGGGTGTCACGAGCGTGGCGAGCGGCAGCAATTCGTCGCGCAGCGCGGTGACTGCCTCGGTTGCGAGCAGCGCGTGAAGGCTTTTGGAAATCATCACGGTATCGAGCACCACGTGCACTGGGCGATACCGACGCAGCGCCGCTGCGACTGCGCGCACTATGTCGGCGTTGGCGAGCATGCCGATCTTCACGGCATCGATGCGGATATCGTCGAAAACAGCATCCAGTTGGGCTGTGACGAACGATGGGTCGGGCGTATGAATGGCCGTCACGCCACGTGTGTTCTGCGCGGTGAGGGCCGTGATGACCGATAGCCCGTAGGCGCCGAGCGCTGAAAACGCCTTGAGGTCGGCCTGGATGCCGGCGCCGCCGCCGGAATCGGAGCCGGCGATGGTCAGGATGTTGGGGATCGATGGGGCGGTGGATTGGGGCATGGTGGTGAATTTAGGGTGGGGCGGTTCTGGCGGCGGTGAGTGTGGGGCGAGGTTGGGCTGTGCTGGTGACGGTGCGTGTGGGGCGAGGGCGGAGCCGCTGGTGTGCTGGCGGATTGGGGCGGTTGAGGCGAAGCGTGTGCGCGCCGTGGGTGCTTGAGGAGGGTGTTCGACTGCGGGTTGTTGTGTGGGAGCTGTGCTACGTTCGTGCCAAAAACCTGAAGTGAGCAACGACGACACTTAGGTATTCGCGGTTTGAACGCGTTTCTTTGCTTCGTTTCTTTTCGCGTTTGAAAAGAAATGAAGTCCCGCCCCGGACAGGGGCTAATAGAAATAAGCAAGAAAATCCGACTTAAGCAGACCGACCACGTAAGCAGAAGGACGCTATCCTTGCCGCACACTCACCGCCAGCGGAACACGCCCACCCCAAACCTCCACCCACCCCCTTCAACCGCCCCGCAACTCCCGCGCCACCCCGCGGGGATCCCCGGCCTTGCATATCGC
>NZ_JBAUSA010000021.1:0-11185 GCF_049581465.1 Caballeronia sp.
GCCAGCGAAGCCGCTGCGGCGTCGCAAGCGGCCGCCGTTGCCGCAGTCGCCGCTCCGGCAGATAAATTAGACGCGCCCCCTTCGGGTGACCTTCGCTACGACACGCTTGTGAACGGCGTGATGAACCAAACCGGCACCATTCACTGGGTCAACGACGGACAGCACTTCGAAATGATCGTATCGATACCCTTGCCGTTCGTTGGGCCGTTTGTGTATTTCAGCAAGGGGCACTTCGATCGTCTCGGTCTTGCGCCTGAGCAACATTCCGAGCAGCGAGGCCGCCGCGCTGCCGATGTCACGGTCTTCGATCGCGAGAATAAGCAACTCGTCTACACACGTACGCCGAACAACCAGCCCCTTGTGGACGGTGCCCAGGATCGCTTCAGCGTCGTCATGCAACTGGCTAGCCTCGTGCGTGGCGCACCTGACACGTACAAGCCGGGCGTGGTGCGCCAGTTCAGCGTTGCTGACAACGACAGCAACGAAACGTGGTCGCTCGAAACCATCGGCGACGAAAACGTTCAGGCCCCCGATGGCAATGTGACCGCTCGCCACTTCACGCGACTTGCGCGACGTGAGGGAGACCGGCGGCGTCTGGACATCTGGCTCGCGCCCGCGCTCGGCTGGCTACCCGTGCGTATCCTGCAAACCGAACCCAACGGCATGCAGATCGAAATGCTTTGGCGCGGCAAGCTGCAGCCCCTTTCCACAGAACCGCAATCGGGTGCAGGCACGCCGGATGCGACTGACCAATCGACACCCGGCGCGCCTCAACCGGAAAAGCCTTGAGCCTCGACGTGTTGAACACGCGTTAAAGCTTTGGCCGCGATTTCCGTTAAACAGATAACTCCAGTGCGTGTGCTGGCTGTACGCGAGAGCCAGCACAAGCAGCAAGAGCCTCGCGGGCGAGCAAGAATCCCGAACTGTAATGCGCAATTTCACGGAGCCAGCATGCGAATGACGGTCAACGGCATCGACGCGCGGTACGTTTTAAATAGTGAAAGCAGCCGCTCCTGTCGCACGCGATCACCTGTTGGGGGTTGACCGATGGGGGCCTGATCGCAGGATACTTCTGTGACGATTACATCGTGTCACATTGTGAGATGCATGGCCACGAAGGATCAGCAGTACCAACGGAGCCGTTGAGCGCCGGGCGATACGCGGCGAATGTGCGCGCAAACGCAACCGCGAGTATTGTCGATGAAATGGTGCGCAGCGCGCTCACGGAAAGTCACCGCAACGCGCGTTCCGCAGATCGACACAGATCAAAACGTCCACGCTTGTTGTGGCCAGCACAGGAAATGTATCTTCCGGCAGCGCAGTCGAAAGCAGCAGCAAATGCAACTCCTGGTGCACAATTCGAAATAATTGACTCGTAACCTCGCCTTTCAGTCGAAGAATCTCAACGTTTCTCGGTTATTCTGGAAACGTTTTTGCGGGAGGAGGTCTAAGAAAGGTCCTCGATGGGCTTTCGGATTCACGTCGAGGCCACCCCTTGAATTCCAACCCAATCGCTCAATGTATGGAGTAGGAATGACATACGAGCAAAACAGGAATAAGGAGTGTCGCCATGCAAATGATCTACAACAGCCCGAATTATTGCGTAGTCGAGTTTCCTCCTCAGGACAATCATCTTGCGATGAAGGCCGGCGGATACGAGATCGTGGACAAGACCATGCAGCGGGAAATTTTTATCGACGGCGCGCTCGCAGCGAAGTTTCGCGTGCATGTTCAGAAGTTGATGGAAGAAGAACAATCACTCGAAGATGTTGACGAGTTCCTCGGTCAGTTCGATATCTTGATGAATCAGCCTGTGATTCTGCATTAAGCGTATTGTTGTACCGGTAGTCGGCAGTTTTTTGTTTTTTTGTTTTGCTGGCGGCACACTCAAGGCCCTGTCACCTACGCGACAGGGCCTTTTGTTTTTTGGCGTGCTCGTTACGCGCAGCAGCGCAATCGCGCGTCTCGACCCTCGTACAGCTACAATAACCGGCCATTCCAACCTGCTTGGAGCCTTGTCAGTCATGAATTCGTCCACTCATCCGAAGCCCTCCGCTGCGCGTCGCGAGTACACGCGCGGCGCAACGTTGCCTGCTCTGTTGCAGCAACGCATCCTCATTCTCGATGGCGCCATGGGCACGATGATTCAGCGCTACAAGCTCGACGAAAAGGCGTATCGCGGAGAACGGTTCGCCGATCTCGACCGCGATATCAAGGGCAATAACGAGTTGCTGTCCATCACGCAGCCGCACGTCATTCGCGAGATACACGATCAATATCTGGCCGCAGGCGCCGATATCGTCGAAACAAATACGTTCGGCGCAACACGCGTCGCTCAGGCCGATTACGGCATGGAAGAGCTGGCGGTCGAAATGAACATGCAGTCGGCGAAGCTCGCACGCGAAGCCTGTGACGCGTACTCCACGCCCGACAAGCCACGCTTTGTCGCCGGCGCTATTGGACCGACACCGAAGACCGCCAGCATTTCGCCGGACGTGAATGACCCGGCTGCGCGCAATGTCACGTTCGACGAACTTCGCGACACCTATTACGAACAAGCGAAGGCGCTGATGGACGCGGGGTGCGATTTGTTCCTGGTCGAAACCATCTTCGATACCTTGAACGCTAAGGCCGCGCTGTTCGCGCTCGACCAGTTGTTCGAGGACACAGGCGAACTGCTGCCCATCATGATTTCGGGGACCGTCACGGATGCCTCCGGCCGCATCCTCTCGGGGCAAACGGTCGAGGCGTTCTGGAACTCGCTGCGTCACGCACGGCCACTCACGTTTGGGCTGAACTGTGCATTGGGCGCGGCGCTGATGAGGCCTTATATCGCGGAATTGTCGAAGCTCTGCGATACCTATGTTTCCTGCTATCCCAACGCCGGGTTGCCCAACCCGATGAGCGATACAGGCTTCGACGAAACACCCGATGTCACTTCCGGTTTGCTCAAGGAATTCGCCGAAGCGGGCCTCGTCAATCTGGCCGGTGGCTGCTGTGGCACGACGCCGGAGCATATTGCGGAGATCGCGAAGGCGCTGGCCGGTGTGAAGCCACGGAAATGGCCGTCGCATTATCGTGAAGACGAAACCGAGACGGCTTGACTCTTTGACTCGATGTTTTCCCAGTGGAACTGATCAATGGCCGCAGTCAAAAAACTGACGATCACCGGGTACAAATCAATACGCGAATTGCGTGACTTCGAGTTGCGCAATTTGAACGTGCTGATTGGCGCCAATGGGGCCGGCAAGTCAAATTTCATCAGCTTCTTTCGGATGCTGGCGGAGATCGTCGGGCAACGGTTCCAGTTGTTTTCGCAAGTGGAAGGTGGGCCAGATGCGTTGCTGCGATTCGGCAGGAAGACCACGGACAAAATCTACGCCGGCCTCACATTCGGCGAACACGGATATAGCTTCACCCTTCGTCCAACTAATGATGGGCGGCTGATTTTCGAGCAGGAAGGCATGCCGGCGATGGGCCTTACGGCCGACCAAAGCTTGCTTTCCGGGATGTGGCGTCTGTTGGGTTCCGGACAATCAGAATCGATACTCACGGGGTCGATCGATCCACGGATGCTAGCGGTTTTGAAAGGTATTGATAGTTGGCGCGTCTACCATTTTCACGACACCGGCTCAGACGCAAAAGTAAAGCAGCAGCACGCTCCGTTCGACACGCTTCGCCTGCAAGTCGACGGCGGGAATCTTGCTGCCTACCTTGGAATGCTGCGGACTTCCCATTCGGACTACTACCGAATGATCGTGGACTCGATCCGACTCGTCGCCCCGTTTTTCGACGATTTCGTTCCGGCTCGCGAAGAAACCAAACTGGTTCAACTCGAGTGGCTGGAAAAAGGAAAGCCTGACGTTGTGTTCAACGCCCACGCGCTGTCCGACGGAACGCTTCGCTTTATCTGCCTGAGCACGCTGTTGTTGCAACCGTGGGAGCTAATGCCCGACACCCTCCTGATAGACGAACCGGAACTCGGTCTTCACCCTTACGCGATCGTTATCCTCGCCGATATGTTGAAGCGCGCCGCTGAGCGAAAACAGGTGATCGTGTCAACTCAATCCGTGGAGTTGATGAACTTGATGGAGCCTGAGGATATCGTCGTCGTTGACAGGGAAGGCAGCGAGTCGACGTTTCATCGACTGGATTCTGAACATCTAAAAGGTTGGCTGGAAGACTATTCTCTCGGTGAACTCTGGAACCAGAATGTTCTTGGCGGGAGACCGTAGAGATGACGCGTCTATTTATCGTCAGCGAAGGTCCGACCGAAGAAGCTTTTGTGAAGACAGTGCTCGCACCCGTTCTCCGGTTATCGAACATCCACGCGAAGCCGGTGCTTGTCGAAACGTCTCGCGGGCACCGTGGCGGCGGGCTCAACCTCGAGCGGACAAGACGCGCCGTGAGGAACACGCTGCTGCAGCATGGGGACGCGTACGTGAGCACGATGTTCGATCTCTACGCGCTCGACAGGACTTTCGCAGGTGTCACTGATTCCGTGGGCCTGGCGACATCTAACAGGGCTGCACGCATTGAACAACTGCTGCATGCAGATATTGTGGCTTATGTGGGGTGCCGGCCAGAGCGCTTCATGCCGCATATCCAGCCGCACGAGTTCGAATCGCTACTGTTCTCAGACATCGACAAGCTTTGCGACACGCAACCGGAATGGGACAGACATCGCGCAGTACTTTTGAAGGTGCGCGCCGATGTAACCAACCCGGAATGGATCAATGACTCTCCTCACACGGCACCATCGAAGCGTCTTGAGATTCTTCGTCCTCAATACAGAAAAACGACGCACGGACCTGCAAGCGCAGTGAGAATCACACTCGATAAAATTCGCGAGCAGTGCCCGCATTTCCGGCAGTGGTTTGAACGCCTGCTGCAAATCGGCGCGCAGCCATTGGCCGCTCGACTCCCAGAATCCATAAGTTAAAGCCCAGCCATGACCGACCACACAATGCGCCTTTCCGGCCTCGAGCCGTTCAACGTCACCACCGGCTCGCTGTTCATCAACGTCGGCGAGCGGACTAACGTGACGGGGTCGAAGGCCTTTTCCCGCATGATCCTGAACAACCAGTTCGACGAAGCGCTTGCGGTCGCGCGCCAGCAAGTCGAGAACGGTGCGCAGATCATCGACATCAACATGGACGAGGCCATGCTCGATTCGAAAGCGGCAATGGTGCGCTTCCTGAACCTGATCGCCTCCGAACCGGACATTTCGCGCGTGCCGATCATGATCGACTCATCGAAATGGGAAGTGATCGAGGCGGGCCTTAAATGCGTGCAGGGCAAAGCGATCGTCAATTCGATCTCGCTGAAAGAAGGCGAAGAAGCATTCCGCCATCACGCTACGCTGATTCGCCGCTACGGCGCAGCCGCAGTCGTCATGGCCTTCGATGAAGACGGCCAGGCCGATACCTACGAACGCAAGACGCAGATCTGCAAGCGCTCCTACGATTTCCTCGTGAACGAAGTGGGTTTCCCTCCGGAAGACATCATCTTCGATCCCAACATTTTTGCGATCGCGACGGGTATCGAAGAGCACAACAACTACGCAGTCGACTTCATCAACGCCACACGCTGGATCAAGGCAAACCTGCCGTTCGCGAAGATCAGCGGCGGGGTGTCGAACGTTTCATTCTCGTTTCGCGGCAATGATCCGGTGCGCGAGGCTATTCACACCGTGTTCCTCTACTACGCCATTCAGGCGGGAATGGACATGGGTATTGTGAACGCGGGTCAGCTCGGCGTGTACAACGATCTCGATCCCGAGTTGCGCGACCTCGTGGAAGACGTGGTGCTCAATCGTCGTGAGGACAGCACGGACCGTCTGCTGGAAGTCGCCGATCGATTCAAGACCGGCGCCGCGAAGAAGGAAGAGAATCAGGAATGGCGCAACCAGCCAGTCGATAAACGCCTCGCACACGCGCTGGTCCACGGCATTACGAACTTCATCGTAGAGGATACCGAAGAAGTTCGCGCACGCATTGAAGCGGAAGGCGGCCGGCCGATCAACGTGATCGAAGGGCCGCTGATGGATGGCATGAACATCGTCGGCGACCTGTTCGGCGCGGGCAAAATGTTCTTGCCGCAAGTGGTCAAGTCGGCACGCGTGATGAAGCAGGCGGTCGCGCACCTGATTCCGTACATCGAAGAAGAAAAGAAGCGCATGGCCGATGCCGGCGCGGACGTTCGTCCCAAGGGCAAGATCGTGATCGCGACCGTGAAGGGCGACGTACACGATATCGGCAAGAACATTGTCTCCGTGGTCCTCCAGTGCAACAACTTCGAAGTGGTCAACATGGGCGTGATGGTGCCTTGCGCGACCATCCTCGCGAAGGCCAAGGAAGAAGGCGCGGACATCATCGGCTTGTCGGGGCTGATCACGCCGAGTCTTGAGGAAATGGCGTACGTCGCGTCGGAAATGCAGCGCGACGACTATTTCCGCAATAAGCAAACGCCGCTATTGATCGGCGGCGCGACCACATCGCGCGTGCATACCGCCGTCAAGATCGCTCCGCACTACGAAGGGCCGGTGGTCTATGTGCCGGACGCGTCGCGCTCGGTTTCGGTCGCGTCGAGTCTTCTCTCCGACGAAGGCGCGGCGAAGTATCTCATCGACCTCAAGTCGGACTACGACCGCATCCGCCTGCAGCACGCGAACCGCAAGGCCCTGCCAATGGTGACCTACGCCGAGGCGCGCGCGAACAAGACAAAGCTCGATTGGGCGCGCTACGAGCCGAAGAAGCCAACCTTTATCGGGCGGCGTATTTTCAAGAATTACGATCTGGCAGACCTGGCGAACTACATCGACTGGGGGCCGTTCTTCCAGACCTGGGATCTCGCTGGTCCGTACCCCGCCATTCTCAACGACGAGATCGTCGGCGAGTCGGCGCGGCGTGTTTTCTCCGATGGCAAAGCGATGCTCTCACGCATCATCCAGGGCCGCTGGTTGCAAGCAAACGGCGTGGTCATGCTCATGCCCGCGAACACGGTGAACGACGACGACATCGAAATCTACACCGACGAAAGCCGTACCCAGGTCGCAATGACATGGCGCAATCTGCGCCAGCAAGGCGTGCGTCCCATCGTCGATGGCGTGCAGCGCTCCAACCGTTCCCTCGCGGATTTCATCGCGCCGAAGGACTCGGGCGTGGCGGACTATATCGGCATGTTCGCGGTGACGGCGGGCCTGGGCGTCGAGAAGAAGGAAAAGCAGTTCGAAGCCGATCACGACGACTACAGCGCGATCATGCTCAAGTCGCTGGCCGATCGCCTTGCCGAAGCATTCGCCGAGGCGCTGCACGCGCGCGTGCGCCGCGAATTGTGGGGGTATGCCGCGGGTGAAACGCTCGACAACGCGGCGATGATCGCGGAGCAGTATCGTGGAATTCGTCCCGCGCCCGGTTATCCGGCGTGCCCGGACCACCTCGTGAAGCAGGACATGTTCGACGTGCTCCAGGCGAACGAAATTGGCATGACGGTGACCGATTCCCTCGCCATGCTGCCGGCCGCGAGCGTGTCGGGCTTTTACATCGCGCATCCGGACAGCACTTATTTCTCGGTCGGCAAGATCGCGAACGATCAGGTGGAAAGCTTCGCACAACGCATGGCGCTTTCGAAGAACGACGCAGAACGGGCCCTTGCGCCCCTGTTATAAGGCTGCCTGTATACCGGCGATTTGATTCGCGGCGATAACGTCACGGCGGCGCAACACTGGTCAAAGAAGGTCACAATTTTTTTTATGACCTTCCTTACACTCGTGGATGCGAATGCTCGTTGTCGTGACGGGCACGCACTTCTTTAAAGCCCAATTTCCAATCGCCCCGGAGATAGTCGAACATGATCAAGCTGACGCCTGTACTTGCCGTTGCTGTTGCCGTGCTATTCACGTCCGGTAGTCCGGCCGCATTCGCGCAGCCGGCGAAGCCGGGCGCGGGTGCGAGTTCGACCACCGCGTCGTCGTACTCCCCGCCGATCGAAGAGCACAAGAAAAAGCCACACAAACCGAAGAAAGAGAAAAGCAGTACGACGACTCCCGCCAGCGGCGGCTAATCGAGAAAATTATTCGTTAGACCAAATAAAAAACCCGCATGGCGACCATGCGGGTTTTTTTCATGCGCCGCGGCAATTCACGGCAACGACTCACACGCCCCAGAGAATGTCTCCATCCGCCTGCTTCGCGAGGCGCAGCATCTCAAGGAAAGGAAACGCGCGCTGGGCGAGGCCAACGGGAAGCTCGTGCGGTTCGTGGCCTTCTTCGCCTTCGTGGAAGTGGCCGTCGTGCTCGGCGAGTTCTTTTTTGTCGAACGCAATGGCCGCCTCCAGCTTCTGGATAGCCATGGGCAATTCTTCGTGCGTGATGACGCCGCGTTCGCCGAGCCGCTTGCCGATGATCCCGAGGAGATAATCGGCGAGGTTGTCGAGCATTTGCACATCGGGCGCGGCGCTGGTTTTGAATGTGATCAACATGACAGGTCCTTTCCCTTTGTTAGCCTATTGGCGGCCTGCAGCCGGCCTTTTGCTGGCGTTGCGTCGGTTTTGACTGATGTGCGCGGGAACTGCGGCACGACAGGCTGTCATGCTTCAGCCCCGGCGCATCGATGTTTCACTGACTAGACCCTGATTCGACATATTAGCACCTGCTAAAATCCTGCTTTACGCGAACGAACGCTGCCAAACGCAAATCGGGCAGTATTTGCCGGCGGACCGCGACCTTCCAGGCGGTACTTCCGGCGCTTCTTGCCGTTTCAAGACCGCTTTCGAAAGCGCTTTCGACACCGCATGAAGCTGCAGCCCGACACGCCAATCACCGGACTACGAATCAGCATGCTGCCTGCACAAAAACAAACACTCGAAACGCTTATCTCCGACGCGGTCAAGCAGGTCGTCCTGGCGTCGCAAGGTGCATCGGAGGCGAATTTCGTTGAACCTTCGATCGTCCTCGAACGCCCCAAGGTCGCGGCGCATGGCGACGTGGCGTCGAATGTCGCGATGCAGCTCGCCAAGCCCTTGCGCGCGAATCCGCGCCAGTTGGCGCAACAAATCGTGGATGCCGTGCTCGCGAATCCAGCGGCGCAAGGCCTGGTCGAAGCCGCCGAGGTGGCAGGGCCGGGCTTCATCAACTTGCGGCTCGCCGCATCGGCGAAACAAACAGTGGTCCCGGCAGCGATCTCCCAAGGCGCGCAATACGGCTTCAGCGCTCGCGAGTCCGGCAAGCGCGTGCTGGTCGAATTCGTCTCGGCGAACCCAACCGGACCGTTGCATGTAGGCCATGGCCGCCAGGCCACGCTTGGCGACTGCCTGGCGAACTTGCTCGCTACGCAGGGCTACGCGGTGCATCGCGAGTTCTACTACAACGACGCCGGCGTGCAGATCGGCAACCTGGCGCTATCGACGCAAGCGCGCGCCCGGGGTTTGGCTCCCGGCGACACGGGCTGGCCCGAGAATGCGTACAACGGCGAGTACATCGCGGATATCGCGCGCGACTACCTGGCGGGTGCGACAGTCGCGGCGGCCAACACCGCTCCAGTCACGGCGAAGGGCGATGTCGACGATATCGACGCGATCCGCGTTTTTGCCGTGGCGTATCAGCGTCACGAACAGGATCTGGACCTGACCGCTTTCGGCGTGAAATTCGACCAGTTCTACCTGGAATCGTCGCTGTATGAGGAAGGCCGCGTGAAGGCCACGGTGGACTCGCTGATCGCCGCCGGCAAGACCTACGAGCAGGACGGGGCGCTCTGGCTGCGCTCCACCGACGAAGGCGACGACAAGGACCGCGTGATGCGCAAGTCCGACGGCACCTTCACCTATTTCGTGCCAGACGTGGCGTACCACGTCGCCAAGTGGCAACGCGGCTTCACCAAGGTCATCAACGTGCAGGGCTCGGACCATCACGGCACCATCGCGCGCGTGCGGGCCGGGCTGCAAGGCTTGAGCATCGGGATTCCGAAGGGCTATCCCGACTACATCCTGCACAAGATGGTCACGGTGATGCGCAACGGCGCCGAAGTGAAAATCTCGAAGCGCGCGGGCAGCTACGTGACGGTGCGCGACTTGATCGAGTGGTCGGGCGGCATGACGCCGGGTGAGGAAAAGTCCCCGGACCTGCTCGACGAGGACATGATCCGTCGAGGCCGCGACGCCGTGCGCTTCTTCCTGATCTCGCGTAAAGCCGACACGGAATTCGTGTTCGATGTCGATCTCGCGCTCAAGCAAAGCGACGAAAACCCGGTGTACTACGTGCAGTACGCGCACGCGCGCATCTGCACGATCCTCGGCGACTGGAAAACCCGCTATGCGGGCGACCTGGCAACGCTCAGCCAAGCCGATCTCACTCCGCTGTCGAGTGAACGGGCGATGGCGTTGCTGACCAAGCTCGCTGAATATCCGGACATGCTCGCCCACGCCGCCGACGAACTGGCGCCACACGCCGTTGCGTTCTATCTGCGCGACCTCGCCAGTGAATTCCACTCGTTCTACAATGCGGAGCGCGTGCTGGTGGAGGAGGACAATCTGCGTAACGCACGCATCGCGCTGCTTGCCGCGACACGGCAGGTGCTCGAAAACGGCCTCTCGCTGATCGGCGTATCCGCTCCCGTCAAGATGTGATTCTGGCGTCCCGCATGGCGCGCATTGGCTTCCGGGCCAATTTCGCAGGCGCGCCGGCGTGAAGCCATGTTCGCCACGCTTTGGACCACCGATATAATCGGTGGTTATCCAGAAGACTTTTTGCAGGTGATTCATACGATGGCAAAACCACGCAGCACGTCGAAACAGTCGAAGCAAACCGGGGGCACGTTCCTCGGGATCGTGCTGGGCTTGATTGTCGGCCTTGCAATTGCAGTGATCGTGGCGTTGTACATCACGCGCGCGCCCACGCCATTCGTCGCGAAAGTCGCGCCCTCGCCAACCGACACGGGTGCGTCGCCCGTCAACGGGCAGCAGTACGATCCGAATCGGCCGTTGCAGGGCAAGACGCCGGGGATGGCCGTGCCGCAAGCAGCGCAACCCGCGCCGCCTAACACCGCGCCGGGGCAGACGAACACCGAGACGCAGTCGTCCGGCATGCTCGAAGAACCGCAAATCGTCGAAGTACCGCCATCGACCGACAACGGCACGGCAGTGGCTACCAAGCCGGCTGCACCGCCTGCCGCGCCGGCTGCCGCCACAT
>NZ_JBAUSA010000022.1:0-6483 GCF_049581465.1 Caballeronia sp.
GCAGCGAAAAAATGGATAAGCCGCCGAGTATCGACAGCGTAAACAGCGTCGCGAGACTCTTGTTGCGAAACATATCGATCGGAAGAATGGCGTATTCGCATTGCCTTTCCCATTTCCACAGCATCACAGCCGAAGCCACGCTGACGGCGAGCAGCACGAGCGAGCCGCCGGACAACCCATGTTTGGGCAACATTTCGACAAACAATTGCAGCGAACCGAGCGCAATCGCGATCAGGCCCGCGCCTTGCCAGTCCAAACGCATCTTGCCTTCGTGCTTGATGTGGCGAAGATGTGGCAGGAAGCGCCACACGAAGAACACGGATAGCAAGCCGACCGGCAGGTTCACGTAGAACACGGAGCGCCAGCCATAGTATTGCGTCAGAATTCCACCCAGCGAAGGCCCTACGGCGTTCGCGATGCCAAATGCCGAACTCATCATGACTTGCCATCGAAGGCGCACGACGGAATCGGGGAACAGGTCCGCAATACACGCGAACGCCGTCCCGACCAGCATGCCGCCGCCGATGCCTTGCAGGCCTCGCGCGAGCACGAGGAACATCATGCTGTTAGCGAGGCCGCAAAGCGCGGACGCCACGGTGAAAACGACGATCGATGCGATCACGAACGGCTTGCGCCCGTAGTAGTCGCCGAGGCGACCGAAGATCGGCACAGTGATGACGGAGGCGAGCAAATAGGAAGTCGCGACCCACGCGTAGAGGTCAAAGCCCCTCAACTCGGCGACGATGGTAGGCAACGCCGTGCCGACGACGGTTTGATCGAGTGCGACCAGCATGGTCACGAAGCAGATTCCCAGCATCGCCATGAGCGATTCGCGAAACGGGAGAACTTGTCCCGCAGAGTGATGCTCGGCAGTATGAACGGCCATTTTTTGATACCGCAATGATTGACTTGTCAATGGATCGGGAATCATAGCACGGCGGTTTGCTCTAATGCAGACGAAAAACGCTTGGCTCAACCCTTTTGAAAAACCCTATGGAACCGACACCGATCGCCGCCTCGCCCCTGTCACAAGACGATCTCGCTACGTTACGCCGAGCGAAGGAAGCGTTGGAAAGCCCGTCGCTCACGATGAAACTGGCGAGCGTCGTGGGCTCGCCCATCGAAAAATTGATGAGCCGGATGCCGAATATCGCGCAGGAAAAGGTCGACGATGCCACGCAGGCCGCGCTCAAGAAATGCCTGCAATTGGCGTTGCGTACCCTGGGTAAAAGCACGATCGAGGGCGTCGTGTTGCCGCCCGAACGCCCGCATAACCTGATGCACAAGCTGGCGGTCGCCACCACCGGCGCGGCGGGCGGCGCATTCGGGCTATTTGCATTGCCGATCGAATTGCCCGTCACGACAACGCTGATGTTCCGCTCGATCTGCGACATTGCGCGCAGCGAGGGCGAAGACGTGCATCTGCTCGAGACGCAGTTGCAATGCATGATGGTGCTGGGTATGGGTGGCCCCTCTACCGCCGACGATAGCGCCGAATTCGGCTACTTCATCGTGCGCGGGACGTTGGCACAGTCGGTATCGAAGGCAACGGCCGAGATCGCGACCAAGGGCCTGACCGGGCACGGCTCGACCGCGCTGGTCAAATTCCTGCACACGGTGGCGTCGCGTTTTTCCGTCCAGGTCAGCGAGCAGGTCGCCGCGAAGTCGATCCCGGCTATCGGCGCGGTGCTCGGCGCGATGGTGAATACGGTTTTTATCGATCATTTCCAGCAGATGGCGCATGGGCATTTCACAGTGCGTCGACTGGAACGGCAATATGGGCAATTGGCGGTGGAACGGGCATTTCAGACCATCGACATTTCAAGCGGGCGATGACCCGCCGCATATCCACTGCCGAAACGGCCGAGCGGCGAGGCGAGGTGGCGCGGGGTGACGCGAAGCGACGCAAGGCTGCGGTTAAGCCAGCGAAACTTCGGTCCGCTTGAGCGCGGTAACCTTTCGCACGAACGCGGCCGCTTCGTCCAGCGACCGGTTCGCCTCCGGTACGAACGGCGCGTACATCTGGAACACGTGCGGCATCGCTGGCCATATCTTGCACTCCACACTGACTCCGGCTAGACGCGCCTTTTCCGCGACGCGCGTGGCATCGTCGAGCAGCACTTCCGTGTCGCCCGCTTGAATGAAGAGCGGCGGCAAGTCGTGAAACTGCCCGAAGACCGGCGACACAAGCGGATTGCGCGCGTCCGTAGTGCCGAGATAAAGCTTCGCAACTGGGATAAACACAGGGCCGAAGAACATGGGATCGCGCCCGTTGTTCGTCACCATCGACGCGCCGGTCGATGCCAGATCCGTCCACGGCGAAAACATCACGCCGCCCGCGGGAAGCGGATCGCCGGCATCGCGCAACGCGAGAAGCGTGGCAAGCGCAAGACCACCGCCCGCTGAATCGCCAGCGATCACGATCGACTGAGGCGACACACCGTCAGTCACCAACTTCCGATACGCAGCCAGCGCGTCGTCCAGCGCGGCAGGGAACGGATGTTCCGGCGCCAACCGATACTCAAGCGAGAACACGCGAGCGCCTGCACGTTGGGCGAACGCGAAGACCAGGCCACGATGGCTTCGGGAGGAACAGAAATAGTAGCCGCCGCCATGCAGATAAAGGATGGTCATCTCGGACAGCGTATCGGGTGAAAGCCATTCACCGCGCAAGGGGGCGTCGTCAACGCCGTATCGCTCCTCGAGTTGCCAGCCCCGCGGCACTTTTGGAGACCAGACGCGTTTGGACGTAAAGGCCCGAGCGCGAGCGACGTCAATACTCCCCGTGGCCGTCTCGGGTCGAATCCTACGTTGCAGATACCAGCACGCAAACGCGCTTTGCCAACTCATGCCCACTCCGGCTAAAAATGAACGCGTGGAGTACCTATAGTACGAGTACGTTCGCTCGGGAACCCGCGTTAGCCGCTACGGCTTACGCCATAGCGGCTTTAGTCCGGTCAGTTCGCCGGCATAACCTGACCGCGAATTTCGCCGGTGGGGTTCTGCTCGGTATGAATGTTGAAATAGTATTGACCGCCCATCAGTTCGTTGGCCTGCTCGTCGGTGAGCTTCGCCTCGCCTTTTATCGGACTGGCGAGCGCGGCCTTGTCGATAGCCACTTGCACCTTGGCATTCTGGCCAACCGGCGCTGGTCCGTGGAAATGCGCCATGGTGGGCGCACCGGACAAGTCGCCGTAGGTGATGGTCCATTGCAGCGTTTTACGGGTGGTATCGAACGTGGCGATCAAGATTCCGTGGCCCTTGCTGACGCGCGGCGGAACTTCGCTGGACGGCTGTAAATTCGCCTGCAGCGCAACCGTATCCGCGTAGGCCGAATTCGCGACGAGGCAGGCTATGGACGCCACCAACGCCAAACCCATCAATCCGGCACGCGACACGAATGTTTCCGACATCTCTGGTCTCCTTGAAGGCTTGATTATTGGATGAACCGGGCGAACTCTGGGCAAGCGGCACGAGCGCTCATCGCCGGGCAATAGTAGTGTATTTGAAGATGGTCGCCCACACGCCAACTCGAAGAGACAATGACCTTGAGCCTCAAAGCGAAAAGGCGCCTTGCGGCGCCTTTTCGTTACAACGTCAAACCCTCAATACGATTAGAAGCGGTGGCGAATGCCGGTGGACACAACCACTTGATTGCCATGTGCCGAGCGCGCATTCGTGCCATAAACTTGCGATGCCGTATCGCCGTCCGTCAGCTGTACAACGCCTTCAGCATAGAGATCGGTACGCTTTGACAAGAAGTAATCCGTCTGCAAGCCAACTTGGTGGTAGCGCGCATGGTCGTTGTTGTAACTGCCCGGGACCATACCCTTGCGGTCCGTGTACGTGTAAGCAGCGCCAAGTGCCAGCGCCGGAGTCAGGGCGTAGTGCGCGTTCACCTCATAGTTGTTGTAGCGCAGCGTGGAATCGCCAGCTATGAACTGGAAGCGGCTTTGCGTCCACACAGCACCCAACGTGGCCGGGCCGAACGAATAATTTGCGCCAACGCCGAATGTACGCTGCGTCTGGCTGGGAACTTGCAAGCCGTCAGTGATCGCGCCACCCGTGTTGCCGCTGTTCGTATTTTGCGTCTGCAAGTACGCAGCGGAGACCGTGAACGGACCATTCGCATAGTTCGCGCCAGCGCTATAAGCGCGGTTGTTGGCGAATCCGCCAGCTTGGTTCGAGAAACCATACAAGCCGCCGAACGAGAAGCCGGAGTAGTTGGCGCTTTGATACTTGACCGAGTTGTTGACGCGGAACGAGTTGTCCGTGTTGTCGTTGTCGAACGGGTGCGCGAAGTACGTGCCGCCCCAGCTGCCGTTCGCGGTAAGCGGGCCAAGATAGTCGACCACGGAGTCATATTGGCGACCGAGCGTCACGGTGCCCATGTTCGCCGAGCTGATACCCGCGAATGCCTGGCGGCCGAATTCTTTACCGCCTTGTTGCGAGCTGCCGTCGCCCATGCTGAACCCGCTTTCCAACGTGAAGATTGCCTTCATGCCGCCGCCGAGATCTTCCGCGCCCTTCAGGCCCCAACGGCTGCCATTGATATTGCCGCTCGACAGCCGGAATGCAGCAGCGCTTCCCTTAGCCGTGTTTGCGTTCACCTCGTTGTTCACATAGGTAAAGCCTGCGTCGATAAGGCCATACAGTGTGACACTACTTTGCGCACTTGCGGCGGTTGCAAACGAAGCAGCGACAGCCGCGACAATCAGAGTCTTTTTCATGTGTGTGATCCCTTTAATGAGTCTCGCGACTCGACTGGTTGCATGGCGGGAAACCTCGTTGTCATGCGTTGAGGCATCTCGTCTCCGGTCGTGCACCGGACACCGTGATTCGGTAGGCAAAGTTTAGGGCGCAGTCTTTTGAGCAAACCATCCGATGTGACACAAAAGCCTTTTCGAATAAGTCGAAAAATGCTCGCTCGTCGCTCTGAAACGCTTTGCCCATCAGGCATACGCGCTATCTCAAATTACCCTATGCACCCCTAATTAGTTAAGCGCGTTGCAGACTTGCGACAGTAGCAATCGCACTACACCTCGATCCTTTCGTCCTATTCCTATTTAACCAATCGTCTCTGCGCAATAGAGTCGCGCACGCGAGTGGACAACGCCCTATGGCTCTTGTCACTTGCGCCCTTTCAGCCCGAGGCTTCACACGGGCTTATCTTTGAGCATGGGTCGGTCAATGAATCATCTGCAAGCCATGCGCGTTTTCGTGAAAGTCGCGGAAACGGGTTCGTTCGGACGCGCAGCCGCGGCACTCGATCTGTCGAATGCGGTCATCACGCGCTATGTCGCGCTGCTCGAGGCGCACCTCAATACGCGTCTGCTCAACCGCACTACGCGCAGTGTTTCGCTAACCGAAGCGGGGAGCTCCTATGCCGATGGTTGCCGCGCGGTGATCGACCAGATCGAGGCTATCGAATCGACCGTCGCGCAAACCTCCTTCGACCCTTCAGGCACACTCAAGGTCGTTGCTTCGGCATCCTTTTCATTGTTTGGATTGACGCCTTTGCTGTGCGACTACCGCGATGCCTTTCCCAACGTCAAGCTGCGCCTGACACTGCTGCATAGGCCGGTCGATCTGGTCGACGAAGGGTTCGACGTCGGCATCGTCGTGCCGCGCCTCGTCAATAGCGGCACGCTGATCAACCGGCCTTTGTTCAGGCTCACCCCGGTCGTGGTCGCGTCGCCGTCGTATCTCCTGAAATACGGCGAACCGCTACGGCCAATCGATCTTGCCGCGCACCACTTCCTCGCACCATCGACCGATATTCACGGTTCCATATGGTCGTTCACGGGTCCGTCGGGAGACGACGAAGACATCACCCTCGATCCCGCTTATACGGTCAACAATTCGCAGATGCTGCGCCAGGCTGCGTTGTCAGGCATGGGGATCACCGCATTGCCGGAAAGCCATGTGGCCGACGACATGGCGTCGGGCGCGCTCGTGCGTCTATTCGCCGATTACGCCGTCAAAGATGCGGATAAGGAAGTGTCGCTCGTGTACCCTGGACGGCGACATGTGTCGGCGAAAACGCGCTCGTTCGTCGATTTCGCGCTGGCGCACTTCAGGAAGGACAGCGCGGCAGTCGCGCTTTTCTAACAAGGTCGAAGCCACGTTTCAACGTCGACACATTGCCCGGGCTACGCCATCAGGGAGCATTGCGATTCGATCCGCTCCAGCAATACCTCGCAACGTTCGATCAATGCAACGCCGTCGTCATGGCGACGTGCGTCGGCGTGGTTGAGAAGATCGCGACGAAACCCTTCGAGGGCCATCTGCAGCGGCTTATATTGCAGCACGCTCGCAGCCCCGATCACGCGGTGATGCCACTCTCGAAACTGCTTGATCGTTCCATTGTCGAGCAGGGACCTGAGCGTCACGAGATCGTCTCGAAACGATGAGACGAATGCATCGAGCAAGGCTTTGACCGTCGCCTCGCTACCCCAGAGCTGCGTCATATGACCGAGATCG
>NZ_JBAUSA010000023.1:0-1737 GCF_049581465.1 Caballeronia sp.
GCGAGCAGAAGGACTCAATGCTAGCCCCACACTCGCCGCGAGCAGCACCCTACTAGCCTTGCTTTTTCTTCGCCGCGTCTAACTTCTCCTTCGCCGCGTCCAGCCTATCCTTCGTTGCCTGACGCTCGAACGCGCGCCGTTCTTCCTTCGACCGCGAAACCGGATTCGGCACCACACGCAGTGGCGCAGCCGAAACCTGCCCGCGCGTCGACGCGCTAGTGCTCGTCTGCGCATTCACCGAGTTAGCCGGCGCAGGCGAATTGGGTGATACAAACTGCGCGAAGACCTCGCCATCCTTCATCATGCCCATCTCATAACGTGCTCGCTCTTCAACCGCAGCGGTGCCGTTCTGCAAGTCCGCAACCTCGCCCTCCACGCGTCCATTGCGTAGCTGGAGAGCAGCATTTTTCTGGGTTTGCTCGGCCAGTTGTTCCTGCAATTCATGGACGCGCAGCCAGCCGCCATGTCCCCACCACAGCGGGTACTGGATCATCGCCAGCAGCAGGATCAGGACGAAGGTGACAATCCGCATTGAAGAGGCAACAAAAACATGAAATCTAGCGCTGAATCTGGCGCCGCCCCGCGTTCCAGGGAACACGGGGCGGCGGACTTAAAAACGTGCGGCAGGACGGCCACGGGTACAACGACCATTCGAGCCGACCTACACGCTAACGTCCGGTAAAACCAAAAGCTCTAGCGCAAATTGTAGAACGCCGACTTGCCCGGATAGCTCGCGATATCGCCGAGATCTTCTTCGATACGCAACAACTGGTTGTACTTCGAGATCCGGTCGCTGCGCGACAACGAACCCGTCTTGATCTGACCAGCGTTCAAACCAACCGCAATATCCGCAATGGTCGAATCTTCGGTTTCACCCGAACGATGCGAGATCACGGCAGTGTAACCCGCCCGCTTCGCCATTTCGATGGCCGCGAACGTCTCGGTCAACGTGCCGATCTGGTTGATCTTGATCAGGATCGAGTTGGCAATGCCCTTGTCGATGCCTTCTTTCAGGATCTTCGTGTTCGTCACGAAGAGATCGTCACCGACCAGTTGGATCTTCTTGCCGAGCTTGTCGGTGAGAATCTTCCAGCCGTCCCAGTCGCTTTCGTGCATGCCGTCTTCGATCGAAACGATCGGGAATTTATCGGCGAGCGCACCCAGGTAGTCGGCAAATTCCGTCGACGTCAACTGCAGGCCTTCGCCCGCTAGTTGATATTTGCCGTCGTGGTAGAACTCGCTCGCGGCGCAGTCAAGCGCCAACAAGACATCTTCGCCCGCGCGATAACCGGCTTTTTCGATCGCCTGAACCACGGTCGACAAGCATTCATCGTTGCTGCCGAAGTTCGGCGCGAAACCGCCTTCGTCGCCCACTGCCGTGCTCATGCCCCGATCGCTCAGGATTTTCTTGAGCGCATGGAACACTTCGGCGCCGCATCGCAACGCTTCGCGGAATGTCGGCTGGCTGACCGGGACGATCATGAATTCCTGGATGTCCAGGCTGTTGTTGGCATGCGCGCCGCCGTTGACGATGTTCATCATCGGCACCGGCAGTTGCATTGCGCCCGAGCCGCCGAAGTAGCGGTACAGCGGCAGGCCGGCTTCTTCGGCGGCCGCTTTTGCAACCGCCATCGACACGGCCAGCATCGCGTTCGCGCCGAGGCGCGACTTGTTGTCGGTGCCGTCGAGTTCGAGCAGCGTCTTGTCGAGGAACGCCTGCTCCGATGCGTCGAGGCC
>NZ_JBAUSA010000024.1:0-2364 GCF_049581465.1 Caballeronia sp.
CTCGCACACGGCGCGCACACGCTTCGCCCCAACCGCCCCATACCAACACGCCTATCTCTTTCGCACCCATTCGCAACATAGCGAGACCAGATCGCCGACATCGATCGGCTTCGAAATAGTGTCGGCCGCGCCCGCGTCCAGGCACCTCTGGCGATCGCTCAACATTCCTTTGCCCATCAGCGCGATGATCGGCAGCCGCGCATGCTCAGGCCGCTTGCGGATCTCGCTCATCGCGGCGAAGCCGTCCATCTCCAGCATCATCATGTCCATCAACACCAGATCGATGGGCGAATCACCCGCAAGCACTTCCAGCGCCTCGCGACCATTACGCGCGATTTCCAACCCGGCTCCAAGCGGTTCAATCACATGCGACAAGGCAAAGATGGTGCGTACGTCGTCGGCAAGAAGGATCGTGCGGCCCTCGATTACGTCGTCGCGTTGACGCGCCACTCGCAGCGTGCTCAGCACACTCCCGTGCGCAGGCGCGTGCTTCGCGTGGTTCAGTATTGAAGCCGATTCAGCAGCCAGTTCCGCAAAGCTCCCTGCTGAACCTGTAATTCCTCGCTTTGCCGCTCGGCTTTTTCCAGCAACTCGGCCATCCGCGCGCGATACGTGCGTTGCAGGTTCAGCCGCGTTTTGATATAGAGATGCCCCACGCCGGCCAGCACGAACATGACCAGCACGCCGATGACCCGGTCGATCTGCAACACGCTCGGACCGGCGGCGGTGTCCGGGTTCGCGAGCAAATAGCCGACGAGCGTGAGCGCCGAAG
This sequence comes from Caballeronia sp., assembly GCF_049581465.1. GTDB lineage: Bacteria > Pseudomonadota > Gammaproteobacteria > Burkholderiales > Burkholderiaceae > Caballeronia. The sequence continues at coordinate 773 of NZ_JBAUSA010000024.1, forward strand.
CGATGCCCGCAGTAGAACGGCGCGTTCGGCCGATCGAGCCACATGGCCAGCGCGACCGGCAACACGTAGAACACCCAGGTCGCGACGCGAAACGACGTCAGCCAGTCGACAGCGAACACGACGACAAGCAGCACGGGAAGCGCGAAATAAAGCCATCCGGAAAGATTTCGGCGGTCGTCGATCATTTTAGATTTGACCGTGACACGACCCGCAGGCCCTTTCCATATCGGGGTTGGCGGCTATTTGACAGGCTTCGGCAGATACGCAACTGTTACCTTTTATCGACATGAACAGAGGGGAAAAATGACTGATCCATTGAGCGGGCGCGTGCTGGTAACGGGCGCATCCGGGTTTGTCGGATCGGCGGTGGCGCGAATTGCGCGCGAACGCGGTTTCGACGTCCGCGTAGTGGTACGCAAGACCAGTTCCCGGCAGAACATCGAGGCGCTCGACGCGGAAGTCGTAATCGGCGACATGCGCGACGAAGTATCGATGCGCGCTGCGATGAAGGGCGTGCGTTACCTGTTCCACGTCGCCGCCGATTACCGGATCTGGGCGCGCGATCCGAGCGAAATCGAGCGCGCGAACCTCGAAGGCACGCAAGCAACCATGCGTGCAGCGCTCGCCGAAGGCGTCGAGCGGATCGTCTATACGAGCAGCGTCGCGACGCTGAAGGTGACTGCGTCAGGTGAAATCGTCGATGAAACGCGGCCCGCGAAGCCCGAGCAGACAATCGGCGCATACAAGCGCAGCAAGGTGCTGGCCGAACGAGCGGTCGAGCGCATGGTGGCGCAGGACAAGCTGCCCGCCGTGATCGTCAATCCGTCCACGCCGATCGGTCCGCGCGATGTCCGCCCGACGCCGACCGGGCGGATCATCGTGGAAGCGGCGACCGGCAAGATCCCGGCTTTCGTCGATACGGGCCTGAACCTCGTCCATGTCGACGACGTCGCACTGGGTCATTTCCTGGCGCTTGAGCGCGGCGTGATCGGCGAGCGCTACATTCTCGGCGGCGAAAATCTTCCGCTGCAACAAATGCTTGCCGATATCGCCGGGCTGGTGGGACGCAAGCCGCCCACCATCAAGCTGCCACGCGGCCCGCTCTATCCGCTCGCGTTCGGCGCGGAGCTCTACGCCAAGTTCAGCGGCAAAGAACCCTTCGTGACCGTCGATGGCTTGAGAATGTCGAAGAACAAGATGTACTTCACGTCTGCGAAAGCGGAACACGAACTGGGGTACAAGGCGCGACCCTACGGCGAGGGCTTAAGCGACGCGCTCGACTGGTTTCGCGCGAATGGCTTCCTCACGCGATAGTGCGGCATTTGTCGCATTGTTTTGAACGTTCGACATGCATTTTGTTACAACGTGTGCAACCGATGCGCGGGACGCAGCAGTTAAAATCTCACGTTTGCAGCAAGGCTAGGAAGGCAAATCACGCATGAACTTACACGATCAGCTCGGTGCGCTGGAATTGGGCCTCGATGAGCTCATTCTGGCTACGACTTCAGGTCCGGCTTCAGCTTCTTCCGGGGCTTTAACTTCTTCTGCTTCTCCCGCTCATCCTGCTTCTGCTCCGTCACCGGCCTCCGAGC
>NZ_JBAUSA010000025.1:0-2487 GCF_049581465.1 Caballeronia sp.
CCCCTGGCCGGTTTCGAAATACATCAAGTCGTTGCCAACGGTGCCGCGTTTGAGCGACAACCCTGCCTCATGCGCCTCCTTAAGCAGCACGAGCGACACGCCGAAACTGCTGTTCGCTTTCTCAGTGCCCGCGATCGACTGGAACACGAGATCGACGGGCGCGCCTTTCTCGATTGCAGCGATCGTATTGGTCACATGCGTGAGCACGCACGATTGCGTCGGGACTTCATAGCGCTGGCGGAAGTCGTCGATCATCACGAGCAGCGTCGTGATCGTGCTCAACGAATCCGAAGCGGGATTGATGCCGATCACCGCGTCGCCGCAGCCGTACATGAGGCCGTCGAGCATCGACGCCGCGATGCCTTTCACGTCGTCGGTCGGATGATTCGGCTGGAGGCGCACCGACATGTGCCCGGGCAAGCCGATCGTGTTGCGAAAGCGCGTAATCACGGGCCGTTTCCTGGCCGCGAGAATCAGGTCCTGGTTGCGCATGAGCTTCGACACCGCCGCGACCATCTCCGGCGTCAGTCCCTGCGCCACGCGGATCAGCGCGGCGGAGTCGGTGGTGTCGGCGAGCAGCCAGTTGCGGAAATCGCCCACCGTCAAGTGTGCGATTTCGGCGAACGCAGGGGGAGAATGGTCGTCGATGATCAGCCGCGTCACCTCATCGCTCTCGTACGGAATCACCGTTTCGTTCAGGAAGGTGCGTAACGGCACCTGGGCAAGCGCCATCTTCGCGGCCACCCGTTCCTCTTCCGTGTCCGCCGTCACACCCGCGAGCTGGTCGCCGGAGCGCGACGGGGTGGCTTTCGCCAGCAGCGTCTTCAGGTCGTCGAAACGGTATGTCCGGCTACCGATGGTTTCGGCATAGCTCATCGCGTGATCCTCGTTTCCGGGCATGCATCAGTGCGCAGTTTGCACTCGTTTTGCGGCACGAGGCCGGCGGGCGCGCGGGGCGGCCATGAAATATCCGCCATGCGATAATTGCGTTCTTCGTGCGAGCCCACCTCGCCAGCCTACTTTATCGCGCCGCACCTTGAAAAACCTGCTCGTAAACCTTGACCGGCTGGGCGATTTCGATGAGATCGTCGATGTCCGCACGCCGTTCGAATTCGCCGAAGACCACATTCCGGGCGCGTTCAACGCGCCCGTCTTGAGCAATGAGGAACGGGTGCTCGTCGGCACGATGTACAAGCAAGTGTCGCCGTTCGAGGCTACGCGAGTGGGCGCGGCGATCGTCGCGCGCAATATCGCGCATCACCTGGAAACCACCTTCGCCGACCGGCCGCGCAACTGGCGGCCGGTGATTTATTGCTGGCGCGGCGGCAAGCGCTCGGGGTCGGTCACCACGCTGTTCAACATGATCGGCTGGCAGGCGCGGCAACTGGACGGCGGATATAAGGTTTATCGGCGCGCTACGCTCGACACGCTCGACCACCTGCCGGCGGCGTTTCGCTACATCGTGCTCGCCGGTCCGACAGGCAGCGGCAAGACGCGTTTGCTCAACGCGCTGGACGAGGCGGGCGCGCAGACGCTGGACCTGGAAAATCTCGCGTCGCATCGCGGTTCGCTGCTGGGCGCGTGGCCCGGCGAGGCGCAACCGTCGCAAAAGCGCTTCGATACCCTGCTCGTGTCCGCACTGCGCGCGCTGGATCCGGCGCGCCCGGTGTTTGTCGAAGCGGAGAGCCGGCGTATTGGCGCAGTTTCGTTGCCGCTTTCATTGCTCGATACGTTTCACCGCGCTGCGTGCGTGGAGGTGACGTCGAGCCGCGAGGATCGTGCGATTTTCCTGCTGCATGACTATGCGCATCTTTTTCGCGATCCGGAATTGTTCAAACAGCAGTTGTCGAAGCTGATCGGGCTGCATAGCCGCGAGCGGGTGGCCGGCTGGCACCGCCAGGTCGATGACAACAACGGCGCGGAACTGGCCCGTGAGCTGATCGACCTGCACTACGATCCGGCTTACACACGCAGCAGCCACGAGCATTTCATCGAACTGCCGCACGCCACGCAGATGCTATTCCGGCCCAATGACCCGGATGTCGTCGAGCAGGCGAGGGCGCTACTTGCACGACTCGATGCAACCGCGCTCGCCTGAAAATAATCTTCCCTTCAAACCCAAGACCAACAACATGCAATCGACCCTTCGACAACCCCGCGTCACGCTGGGCGCGATCACGTTCCTGCTGATTGCCGTGCTCGGGCTGTTCTACGTGAAATGGTTTCCGTATTACAACCGCGCATTCGTGGCGGCCAGCCAGCAGTCCATCGGCAAGTCGATCCTGATGGGGACCGCATCGAGCGCGCCCCCGGCTTCGTGGCACGCGGCGATCGACTATGCGTTCGCCTACGGCAAGGCGATCTGGCAGGCAATGGTCCTCGGCTTGCTGCTCGGCTCGGCCGTGCAGGCGCTGATTCCGCCGCAGTGGGTCGCGCGCGCAGTGGGGCGCAACGACTTCGGCAGCGTGGTGAACGGCGGGTTGATGG
>NZ_JBAUSA010000026.1:0-3698 GCF_049581465.1 Caballeronia sp.
GAACTGGACCGTGCATGTGCTTGCAAACCTATCATACTGAACGTCGACGCGTATGAAGCGTTGTCTTTCAGGCGGCAATGACGCGTTCGATCCACTGCGATAATAATGAACACGAGGCGTGAATCAGGTTCACGCAGTCCCTGGCAATCGTAGCGACAAAAGGCTGATCATGAATCCATTGCGACGCAACATTCTGTTCTATGGCGCGGCGCTAAGCGCTTCGTTCGCCGTCTCCCGCGTTGCGTTAGCGGACGCGCCGCACCTTAGCGAAGAGGAACCTGCGGCGAAAGCGGTGGGCTATGTGGAGGACGCCAGCAAGGTCGATAAGGCGCGGTATCCAGCGTACGTCGCTGGGCAGACTTGCAAGGGATGTTCGCTGTTTCAGGGCAAGTCCACCGATGCGTGGGGCGGCTGCCAGCTGTTTGGCAATAAGCTGGTCGCCGGTTCAGGGTGGTGTACGTCGTACGGGACTTTGTAAGGAGAGCGCAACTTAGGTTGGAGTGGCATTGGTTGGGGCGGGCAGAGCCGCCCTCACCTCACCCATCCCGGCGCCCCGCCCCATCTAACCCAGCAACAAACGTGGTAATTCGATCACACGCCTCGGCAAGGCGTTTCTCATCGACCACGAACCCCAGCCGTACATACCCATTGGCGGTCTCGCCGAACGCGCTTGCATCGAGTAGCGAGACGCCCTGGGAGCGGAAAAGCTGCCACGTGAAATCGACGGTACTCAGGCCAGTTCCCGTGATATCCACCATCATGAACATGCCTGCCTCAGGTAACAGACAGCGCAATCCCGGCACTTGACTCAAGCGGGCAAACATGAGGTCGCGCCGTCGCCGATATATCTCGCGCATATCGGCGACGATCTGCGCCTTGTTCTCGATCGCGGTCAGTGCGGCTTGCTGAACGAAACCCGGCAAGCCGTACAGCATGCACAGTGCGAGCCGGCCAAGATGTTCCATCAGTGTCTTCGGTCCGATTGCCCAGCCTACGCGCCAGCCGGGCATCGCATGCGACTTGGAGAGACTTCCGAGCGTCACGGTGCGCTCGGCCATGCCATCGAGCGATGCAATGCTCACGTGCTCGCGCTCGAACGTCAGGTCGGCATAGACCTCGTCCGAGACTACCCACAGATCATATAGAACTGCTAATTGCGCGATCCGCTCCAGATCGGCGCGCGGCATGACCACGCCTGTCGGATTGCAGGGTGTCGCGAAGAAGATAGCTTTGGTGCGTGGCGTAATAGCGGCTTCGAGAGCTGCGCAGTCGAGATGAAAACCGCGTGAGGGATCGACTGCAACTGGCACGAGCGTCGCGCCGGACGCCCGGACACTTGCTTCGTAGGTGAGATACATCGGTTCTGGCACGATGACTTCGTCACCTGCTTCGCACAAGCACAGGGAGGTCGCGAAAAGGCCGTTCTGTGCGCCCGCAACCGCGATCACATTGTCCGCATCCGCACGGCAGCCGGTTTGGCGCGCAAACTCTTTTGCGATGGCCGCGCGCAACGGCAAGCGGCCCACGACCTCGGCGTAATGTGTGTCGCCGCCGCGAAGCGCTGACACTGCGCGCTCGACGATTACTTCGGGCGTGGCGAAATCGGGGTCTCCGACGCTGAGGATGATCACGTCCTCGCCTCGCTCCAACGCTTGTTGGGCGGCATGGTGAATTTCCCACGCGGCGGTCCGTTTGCCTTGAAGGCGTTCAACGAGTTTCGAATACTTCATGCGTTCTCCGCTTGCGGCGTGACGGGTGAGCGCGCCACGCGGTACGTATGTATTCGACTGATTATAAGGGTCGGAGAATCCGCGCTGGACATGCGGGACGCTTGAGCACTTTGAACGGCGCGATCGAACCACGCGCTTGGCGGTGGTACGAGAGCCCGGATCGCCACGGGATACGGCCGTCGGGGCGAAGCGTGTGCGCGCCGTTGAATTAGAGGTCGGTGTTCAACTGAGCGTTAATCGGTGGGGCTGTACTACGTTCGGGCCAACAGTCTGAAATTGGTGTTGAGGACACTTAAGAATTAGCGGTTTAAAACGCGTTTCTTTGCTTCGTTTCATTTCGCGTTTGAAATGAAATGAAGTTCCGCCCCGAACAGGGGCTAACAGAAATAAGCAAGAAAATCCGACTTAAGCAGAACGACCACGCTAGCGGAAGGACTCAACGTCCTCCCCACACTCGCCGCGAACAGAACCGCCCCCAAAGCCCAGCGGCCCAGCGATTCAGCCCGGTAAGTCCAACCCTTTCGTTTCCGGCGCGAGGGGAATCACGGCCAACCCGATCACGAACGCAATCGCCGTCAGCGCAATAGGTATCCCAAGTGTCCCGAAGTGCAGCACCATCGCACCGATTCCAAAATTCACGATCGCGCCGAAGAACCGTCCGATCGAGGTACAGAACGCAAACGCCGTCGCGCGCACGCGGGTTTCGAATTGCTCCGGCAACCACAGGCTAAACAGCGCAAAGTTGCCACCGAAGAAGCCAAGCACCACCAGCAGCGAGATAAACGGCACGAGCCCGTTAGGCAAGTAGAACGCCCAGCCGAACGCCAATGCGATCGTCACGGCCATTCCAATGAAATACACCGCGAGCGTCCATCGCCGTCCGATTCGCTCGGCCATCGGCGGTAATGACAGGCAGCCGACAATCGTCCCGATCGAGAGCAAGCCCGTCGCTATCGATGCCATCTTCGCCGCTTCGGGCCGGCTCATGCCGGCCTTCGTCGCGAGTTGGATTACCGCAGAGGGCTCGTACACAGCACCCGCCCACAAGCCGATGATCGCCACCGTCAGCAACACGGTCGCGACTATCGTGCGCTGCCGATATTGCTTCGAGAAAATCGAGCGCAACGAACTCGCCTGCTTGACGACCGTTGCCTCGACTTTCTGCCACTTGTCCGTCTCCTTGACGCGCAGCAAGACGACAATCGATATCACCACCGGCACCACGCCAACGAGGAACATCGCGCGCCAGCCGAAAGCGGCGCCGATCGTGTAGTTAAGCGCAGCGGCCATGAAAAAGCCCGCGTAGTAGCCGGTTTGAAGATAGCCCGCACCCATTTTTCGACGATCCTCGGGCCACGCTTCCGCCACATACGTTCCCGCCAGCGCCCATTCCCCGCCAATGCCAACACCCGCAAGAAATCGGTAGGTCCCGAGTTCCCACACCGTATGCGAGGTCGCGGCAAGCCCCGTGAAAATCGCGAACGTAAAGATGGTCGCAGCCAGGACCTTCGTTCGACCGAAGCGATCGGCGAGTGGTCCCCATATGAACGACAAACCCCATCCCACCAGAAACAACGCGAACAAAATCGATCCGGCCAGCCCGACGTTAGCGGGCGTGGCCGCGTAACCCGACTTCGGCAGGAGTTCCGTCAACGCCGGCGCGAGAACCAGCGCATAGATGAATGAGTCCATCCCGTCCAGTGTCCAGCCGGCCCAGGCTCCCCAGAAACCCACTATCTGCGTTCGGTTGAGAGGTGTGCGCGTGCGTCGCGCAGCGCTTGGCGAATGATCCAGCGTGCTCGGCATGTCTTGTATCTCCTGATGATTCTGATGGGAAGTGACCGACGTGCTCTATGCGTTTCATCGTCGGGCGTCTGCGGGTAAGCACCGAGTTTGGCGATTAGCCAAATGTGTATTTTTGTATATAATATTTGAACATTGGCATTCAATAACTCCGCACTTGTACCT
>NZ_JBAUSA010000027.1:0-3104 GCF_049581465.1 Caballeronia sp.
CCCGATCAAACGCTGGCATCCCTTACAGCAGGCACCGATACGCGCGGCCTTATCCGAACGAGTGTCACCGTACCCGGCGTCTACACGCGCCAAGCGTACGAAGGTTATGTCGCGGCAGCCATCACCGAAGCCGCCAAGAGTCGCGACGTGACCCGCGACTGGGTGCTCGCCAACAATGATTCCTCGGCAAACGCGGCTGCCCTTGCGCAAGCCTCATCGACCGATGCGCTCAACCTTGCCCTGACCACGCAGTATTTCAACGACTACGCTGAGCACTGGCAGGGGTTCATGAACGCGTTGCAATGGCAGCCCGCGCCGAACATTCCCACCGCCATCGAACAAATGAAACTGCTCGCCGATGCGCGTCAGTCGCCCGTTATAGCCTTGATGAAATCGCTCGACTATCAGGGCACGGCCGGCATACGTCAGTCGTCATTGTCCAACACGTTGATCACCACGGCGCAGAGTATCCTCGGCAAGAAAGACGATCCACAAGCAACAGTAGCCAACGACGCGGGACCGCTTTCGGCCTCGTTCGGCCCGGTGCTTCGCATGATCGGACAGGTCAGCGACACTGCGCCAATCAAAGGCAATGCGCCGCCAAGCGATGTCAGCCTGCAGCGCTATCTCGAACGCGTGACTGCGCTTCGCCTGAAGCTCCAGCAAATCAGCAACGGCACGGATGCCGACGCGCAAACCCGCCAACTTGCGCAAGCGCTCTTCCAGGGCAAGGGCTCGGAACTCGCCGACACCCAAGCCTACGCGCAACTCATCGCTGCAAGCCTTGGCGCCGAGTGGTCGGGCATGGGCGACGCGCTCTTTGTGCGTCCCGTCGCGCAAGCCACGCAGATCGTGCTGCAACCCGCGCAGGCGAGCCTGAACGATACGTGGGGACAATCGATCGTTGCCGCCTGGAACAAGTCGTTCGCGGGCCGCTATCCGTTCGACAACACCGACAACGACGCATCCATTCCCGAACTCGCGCGCTTCATCCGACCCCAAGGCGGACTGGTGCCGACGTTCCTGAGCACGCAGCTAGCCGGCGTACTGGAACTGCAAGGCGATCAATGGGTGGAAGTCAACTCGCGCGGTGGCGCGTTGCAGTTCAATCCGGCGTTTTTGAAAGCGGTGAATATGCTGCAACGCGTGGCGGGACATTTAATGGCGGAGGGCGAGCCGCAGTATCGCTTCGACCTCAAACCGGTCCCGACACCAGGCATTACGGATACGCTATTGACCATCGACACGCAGAAGCTCCATTACTACAACCAGCGCGAACGGTGGCAGGCGTTGACGTGGCCGTCAAACGACACGCAGAGCATCGGCACGCGTTTGCAATGGCAGACCGAACAGGCGGGCACGAGCAAGAACTTCGAGTTCGCCGGCCGCTGGGCGCTGATCCGGATGCTGGAGCGGGCGAAGGTCGAGCCCATCGATAACGCGACGTTTGAGCTGACGTGGCAGGCGCAGCCCGATACGCGGATGGTGCGTGTAGCGGCTGTGCCATCGTCAGCTTCGAACAAGCCTTTGCATCGCACCGCCGACGACTGGAGCGATCCTGCACGAGACGACAGCGGATCGAGCGAACATGCCGCGCTCGATAGCCTCGTGACGCAACAACCGCTCACGCCGGCCTCTGCAAACCTGGCCTACCCGTTGAGCTACCTGATGCGCACGGACGTTGGCAAAGGCCCGCTGGAACTGCTCGCGTTGAAGGGCTTCACGCTACCAACCCGGATGTTCATCGACAAGCCCCGTGCGGCGAACCCAAGCACTACCATCCCGCCGCCGCTGCCTAAAGCGGCCCGTGATGCTGCGAAACACGCCGCTACGCCGCTACCGGATGTCACCGCGGATCTGATGCGATGAAAGCACTTTCGTCGCCCGCGCTCGACTAGACCATCAAGGACCAGACCCGTGACTAAATCCTCTAGCAGTCCGAACGACAACGACGTCCTGCGCTATTACGAATCTGAAATGCGCTATTTGCGCGAGGCCGCCAAGGAGTTTGCGCAAGCGTTCCCTGAACAAGCGAAGATACTGAACATTGACCGCGTCGGCGACCGCGATCCGAACGTCGAGCGCCTCTTCGAAGGCTTCGCCTTCCTCGTCGGACGCTTGCGGCAGAAGCTCGATGATGAACTCCCGGAACTCACCGAAGGTCTCGTCAGCATGCTCTGGCCGCATTATCTTCGGATGATTCCGTCGGTCTCGATTCTCGAAGTGACGCCCGCGAACGGCGCGCTGCAAGCGCACGACACGCTCGCCGCTGGACTCGAAGTGTTCTCCGATCCGATTGGCGAGGATAAGATCGAATGCGTGTATCGGACCACGCAGCCGGTCGAGTTGTATCCGCTCAAGCTCACTGAGGCGCACGCGTATTCCCGCGACGATGGCCGCTCAATCATTCGTTTGCGACTCGCGATGCAACCACAAGCGCGTCGTGAACATCTGAGCGTGCCGCGTTTGCGCTTTTATCTGAACGCCGATCGCCCCGTCGCTTTGACGCTGTATACCGCGCTCACCGCCGAACCCCTCGCCGTGCAGGTGCGCGTGCCGGGCTATCCGCAAGACCGTCCGGGCATGCCGCAATCGATGCAAGGCTTGCATTTCGAAGCAGCGGGTTTTGCGGCAAGCGAACGCCTGTGGCCGGAAGGCGATAACGCGTTCGGTGGCTATCAACTGCTGCTCGAATACTTCACGTTCCCTGAGAAATTCATGTTCGTGGACCTCGTCGGCCTCGACATGCAAGCGATCCCGCTCGACGCAATGTCGTTCGATGTCGAGGTCGTGCTTTCCAAGCCGTATCCGGACGATATGCGCTTCACGGCCGAGAACGTACGCCTGTTTTGTACGCCGATCATCAATCTCTTTGCGCTCGAAGCCGATCCGATCACGGCCACCCAGTTCGAGACGGAGTATCGCGTGCGCACCGCCGAGAAGCGTGGCAAGTCTGTCGAAGCCTATTCGGTTGATACGGTCGTGGGACGCGAAGCGTCTACTGGCGTGCGTTTCGAATATGCGCTCTTTGCGGCCTTCCGGCATCGCGGTGGCATGTTGCGCCATGAGATGCCCGAACGATATTTTCATACGCGATTGCAGCG
>NZ_JBAUSA010000028.1:0-6464 GCF_049581465.1 Caballeronia sp.
TGCTAGTTAAAGCGCAATGATGAATCGGCAGCCAAGCGGGCACCCTCACGCGCGAGCCAGTGCGCGCCCCGTTCGTCCGCCGCGTGAACGCGGGACGTGGAAGGCGTTCGCCCTCGCCGCGCTGATGCACGTGTTGCTCGGCATCCTGCTGTATCACGGCGTGAACTGGCAAAACAGTACGCCCGCGGGCGCCGAGGCCGAGCTGTGGACCGATATCCCAGACGTCCCCGCGCCACGCGTGGTTCCACCGCCGGCGCCGCCGGTCAAGGTACAGCCTGCGCCGCCCCCGGCGAAGGACGAGGAAGCCGATATCGCGCTGCAGGAAAAGAAGCGCAAACAACAGGAAGCAGCGGCGCGCGACGCGCAACTCGCGGAACAGCAGCGCGCACAGCAGTTGGCCCAGCAAGAAGCCGAAGCTAAACGTCAGCAACTGGCGGCGCAGCAGGCAGCCGCAGTCGCGGCGCAAAAAGCGGTGCAAGAGAAGCAAGACAAACTCGACAAGCAAAAGCTCGCCGATAAGCAGAAGCAACTCGCTCAGCAAAAGCTTGACCAGCAGAAAGCGGATCAGGCTAGGGAAAAGGAAGCTGAGGCCGCGAAGGCTTCGCAGCAGCAGAAGGAAGACGCTGACGCGAAGGCGAAGGAACAAGCCAAGGCTCAGGCCGATGCAAAGGCAAAAGCCAAAGCCCAGGCCGACGCTCAGGCGAAGGCCAAGCTCGACAAGGAACGTAGCGCGCGTCTCGCGCAGTTGCAGGGCATGGCGGGCGGCGGGACAAGTTCGAGTGGCGAGGGATTAGCCAAGAGTGGGACGGGTACGGGATCGGGCGGGACGGCGGCATCGGCGGGATATGCCGAAAAGGTGCAGCGTCGCGTGCGTCCGAACATCGTCTGGGCGGGCGACACGACGGGACTTGAAACCATAGTCGCCGTTCGTTGCTCGCCGACGGGCACGCTGCTGTCGGCGACGATATCGCGTTCGAGTGGCAACGATCAGTGGGACGCCGCCGCGTTGCGCGCGGTCAACCGCTCTGATCCAATGCCCCTCGACACCAACGGCGAGGCCCGCGCAAACTTCACGATCACGCTGCGCCCGGCGGGCGGCTAAGGCACACCGTACGCAGAAAGTAACAAAACGTTACGGCACTGACACCCGGTCGGGAACGAATGCTGCGTTAACCGGTCTGTCCTGCAGTCGCCGATAGTTTAAACGTCGTTTTTTCTGGAATCTGATACATGAGTTTGATGACGAAGCTTGGCCTCAAAACGCTGGTTGCAACCTGCCTGATTGCTGCTGGAACGGCAGCCCAGGCGCAGTTGAATGTGCTTGTGACGGGCGTCGGCTCCACGCAGTTTCCGATCGCCACCGCCACCTTTGCCAACGAAGGCAGTTCGCCCGCGCAGGTCAGCGCGATCGTGCGAGAGGATCTGGCGCGCAGCGGCAAGTTCACGAACATCGATGCGGGCGCTACGCCGGTGTCGGAGACCGATTCCGTCGATCTCGGCAGCTGGAAGGCAAAGGGCGCCGACGCGTACGTGTCCGGCAGCGTGAATCGCCTGCCTAATGGCCAGTACGAAGTGCGCTTCCGTCTCTACGATACGGTCAAGCAGGAAAGCCTGGGTGGCCTGTCGCTGGTGAGCCCCGAAAGCGGCCTGCGCATGAGCGCGCACAAGGTTTCCGACTACATCTACGCGAAATTGCTGGGCGGACGTGGTGTGTTTGCTACGCGCCTTTCGTACGTGATCAAGACCGGCGGCCGATACCAGCTTCAAATCTCCGACTCGGACGGCCAGGACGCGCGCATTGCGTTGTCGAGCCCAGAACCGATTATTTCGCCCGCGTGGTCGCCTGATGGCACCAAGGTCGCGTATGTCTCGTTCGAAAAGAAAAAGCCGGTTGTTTATATCCACGACCTGCCGACGGGTCGTCGCGTGATCGTGTCGAACCAGAAGGGCAACAACAGCGCACCGGCGTGGTCGCCGGACGGCAGCAAGCTGGCCGTCGCGTTGTCGACGACCGGCAACACCCAGATTTTCCAGGTGAATGCGGACGGCAGCGGTTTGCGTCGATTGACGCAGGGTAGCTCCATCGATACCGAACCGGCCTACTCGCCCGACGGCAGTTCGATCTACTTCACGAGCGACCGGGGCGGCGCGCCGCAAATCTACAAGATGCCGGCCAACGGCGAGAGCGCGGGCTCGGCGCAGCGCGTGACATTCACGGGCAATTACAATACAAGCCCGCGCGTAAGTCCGGACGGCAAGCAGATTGCCTACATTTCGCGTGTCGGCGGTGCTTTCAAGCTGTATTTGCTCGACCTTGCATCCGGCACGGCGACCGGCCTCACCGACACGACCCACGACGAATCGCCGAGTTTTGCGGCGAACGGCCAGTACCTCCTCTATGCCACGCAGGTGAACGGACGTGACGTGCTGGCAGCGGTGTCGACCGATGGCCGTACGCGGCAAGTCCTGTCACTCTCGGGCGGCAGCGTACGCGAACCGTCCTGGGGACCGTTCATGCAGTAACAGCAAGATCATGCTGCCGGTGTATGCAACAAGCGCAGGCAACAAACCCAAGCAGCAAACTTAGGCAATAATTCAGGCAATACAACAAGGAGAGTAACCATGATGTCAAAAATTCGTGTCGGCTTTGCCGTCGCCATGGTCGGTGCATTGGCCGCATGTCATTCAGGCGTGAAGCTGGACGAAGGCGCAAACGCTAACAAAGGCCCGGTTGCGCAAACCGATCAGAACGCAGTCCAGCAAGTCAACGTTGATCCGCTGAACGATCCGAACAGCCCGCTCGCAAAGCGCAGCATTTACTTCGATTTCGACAGCTACGCCGTTCGTGACGACTATCAGCCGCTGCTGCAACAACACGCGCAGTACCTGAAGAGCCATCCGGAACGTCACGTGCTGATTCAAGGCAACACCGACGAACGCGGCACGAGCGAGTACAACCTGGCGCTTGGCCAGAAGCGTGCTGAAGCTGTGCGTCGCTCGTTGTCGCTGCAGGGCGTAGCCGACACGCAAATGGAAGCTGTGAGTCTCGGCAAGGAAAAGCCGCAGGCAACCGGGCATGACGAAGCATCGTGGGCGCAGAATCGCCGCGCTGACCTCGCTTATCAACAGTAACGTAACCTGTCACGGGTGAGTCGCCGTATGTTGCATCGCTTCCTCTCACTGCGCGCAATCGCAGTAGCTTGTGTACTCGGTTCGGCCATTGCGGGCGGATCCGCCCATGCGGCATTGTTCGATGACAATGAAGCGCGCAAGGCCGTGCTCGATTTGCGCACGAAGACGGATGGCCTGGCGAGCCAGCTTTCCGCCGCCCAACGCACGATCCTCGATCAATCGAATCGTATCGACCAGTTGAACCAGCAGGTCGCTACCCTTCGAGGCCAGAACGAGGATATGGCCAACCAGTTGACCACGTTGCAGAAGCAGCAAAAGGACTACTACGCCGACCTCGATGGCCGGTTGAAGAAGTTTGAGCCGCAGCAGCAGACTGTGGACGGCGTGCAGGGCTCGGTGCAACCGGGCGAGACCGACGCGTTCAACGCGGCGTCGACTCAGTTCCGTAACGGTGACTTTAAAAATGCCGCGGCGTCTTTCAAGGCGTTCGTGGCGAAGTACCCGCAGAGCCCTTATCAGCCGACCGCGCAGTACTGGCTCGGCAACGCGCTGTATGCACAACGCGATTACAAGGGGTCGACCGCGACCTGGCAAAATCTGGTGAAGAATTATCCGACGCATCCGCGTGCGCCGGACGCGCTGCTGGCAATCGCGAATAATCAGATCGAGCAAGGGCAAAAAGCCGCTGCGAAGAAGACGCTGGATCAGATCATCTCGGACTATAGCGGCACCGAAGCCGCAACGTCGGCTGAAGGCAAGATGTCGCAAGTGAAGTAAGGCGAACGGTTTTTTTGCGCCTCTCGTTGAAAAAGCCCACGGCGTTTGCCGTGGGCTTTTTCTTTGGTGCGTCGGCGATGGACGGGGGCTAGGGGCGTTCGTCCGGGTGTTTTTGAGTCGCCCGGCGTTGACAATCCGAAACCCCTGTGACTATAATTCCGCCTCTTTGGGCCGTTAGCTCAGCTGGTAGAGCAGCGGACTTTTAATCCGTTGGTCACAGGTTCGAATCCCGTACGGCCTACCAAAGACATGAAGGGCTCAGCGCAAGCTGAGCCCTTTTCTCGTTGGGAAATGGCGGGCGCATCCACGACCACACACTCCACCCTCACCCCACCCCGCAAGCCGCCGGCAGATCCACATAATCACCGGCCTTCACCCCATCGCCGCAACGCGGACACGCGGGGTCCCGCAGCAACCGCAAGCGATTAAAACGCATTCCCAGCGCGTCGAACTGCAGCAAGGTCCCGGACAGCGGCTCACCAATACGCAAAATCAACTTCATCGTCTCGGTCGCCTGCAACAACCCGATCACACCCGGCAGCACGCCAAGCACGCCGGCTTCAGCACAGTTGGGCGCGAACTCCGGCGGCGGCGGTTCCGGAAACAGGCACCGATAGCAACTGCCCCCCTCCCACGCGGGCGAGAACACGCTGACCTGACCATCGAAACCTTGCACCGCGCCGTAGACCATTGGCAGGCCCAGCCGCACGCAGGCATCGTTCACCAGATACCGCGTGGAAAAATTGTCAGAACCGTCGATCACGACATCGTGTCCGCCGAGTAACGCCTCGACATTGCCCGCCAGCAACCGCGTGCGTTGCGGTTCGACCACCACATGAGGATTGAGCGCCGCCAGGGTGCGGCAACCCGACTCGACCTTGGGCGTACCGATGTCGGCATCGCGATGCAATACCTGGCGCTGCAGATTGCTACGATCGACGAGATCATCGTCGATAAGCGTCATGTGGCCAATCCCGGCTGCCGCCAGATACAAAGCCGCCGGCGAACCCAGCCCGCCCGCGCCAATCAACGCCACCCGCGCGGCAGCGAGCTTGCGCTGCCCGTCCAGTCCCACTTCGGACAGACGCAAATGCCGCGAATATCTCTCAAGAAAATCAGCGTCGGCAGTAGCCGCGCTCATTGGCAAACCGACCGCTTTCCAGCGCGTAGTGCCACCGCCGACCGATAGGACATGCGTGTAACCCCGCGATTGCAGCAGCCTCGCACACTGCAACGAACGTGCGCCCACCCCGCAGATCAGCACGATCTCGCCGTCAACATCAGGCAACCATACACCCGGATCAGCCTCCAGCCGCCCCCTGCTAACGCCAGTCGCCCCCTCGGCCATTCCGGCCGCGCGCTCGCCATCTTCACGCACGTCCACCAGCAACGCGCCCGATCGCTGGCGTTCGTAAGCCTGCTCCGGGGACAGTTCGACAATCGCCTCATTCATGATCGTGCTCCTTATGAGCGAATCGGAATCAGCTTACGGTGACCAGGCGGGTGAACTCCCGCAGGAGATCGTAGCCGTCCCACACCGTGGAGAATTCGAGCGCACGTCCGATCGGCGTGATGCGATCGATGCCTCGTCCGCCTGCTCGCTGGGCAAACGAACCCATCTCTTCGACAGTGAAGCCGAAATACGTCAGCGTCTGATCCTGGCGATGCAACAGGGGTATCAGCTCGTCGAGCGAGTCCAGGCGCAGATGGGGAAACGTCCCGGCGCCAAGCCAGCGGCGCGGGAGACGAACAGGCGTGATGAGTCGCACGAAGGCGATCTCGTTGCCGATAAAACGCACGTCATCGGCTATTCCTTCTGCAGCCAGACCGTAGGTCGCAACATGCTTCTGGATAGCCATCGCCGCGTCCATGCGCGGCCCGCGGACCTCTACCGTTTGAAATAGCAACTCCGCGAATGCGACCTGCGCAGCCGCCACATCCTGATCCGTGCCGATCCAGAAAATCGTTCCGGGAGACGCGCATGCCGCCTGACCAAATAGGTAGGCATCCGAATGAAATGCCTCAACCGTCCGCTTGCGCTGAGGCGTATCGGCCTGAAGAAAGGCTGTAGCGCGAATCACCGCAAACGAAGACCGGTTCGGGAAGGTTAGATCCCGCGCCGATGGCCGCAGCGGTGAACGACGGATATCGTCGATGGCTCGATCGCCGCCCCACAACACACGCAAGTCACAGGCGGCAGAAAGCGCCGATGTCGCAGCCTCGTCACGATGATCGTAGCTCACGATCCGCTGCGTCTGCGCCACCACGGGATCGGCCTCAACCAGGCTCTGCGTCAAGGCGGCGAGTACGGCGTCGGTGGCTTCTCCGCCACGATCCGATACCCGCACGACGTTGTGGTTTCCGGCCAGTGCGGACAATGCCCAGGAGTAGACGAACACCGTATCGGCATTGCCCGGTGCGATGTGAAAGACCAGTCCCCGAGGGAAACGCAGCGTACCGTCCCCGGTGTCAAGTCGCGCCAGTTCCGAACCCAGATGGCCACGACGAAGGTACGCGCCAAGCGGCCCCAGTTCCGGATGGCGTCGCGCCAGCGC
>NZ_JBAUSA010000029.1:0-2110 GCF_049581465.1 Caballeronia sp.
GCCATAGATTAACCGCTGGCCGTCAAAAGGCATCGGATCTTTATCTGGTTGCAGTCGCGGGTCGGCCATTACCGCTTTCATTCCTTCGTCTCGCGACTGACGCGACGGCCAGACAACCCAGGACAACACCACCGTCTCATCATCCTTGCGCTTGATCGCCATTGGAAACGACGTCACCTTGCCCTCCGGCACGTCATCTCCCCAGCATTCGACCACCTTCAATGCGCCGTGCTCCTTGAAGACGGCCGCCGCTCTTTCGGCGAACTGTCTGTAAACTTCGCGGTTGGCTGTAGGCACGGGGACAACAAATCCATCGACGTAAGTCATTCGCAATCTCCTTTTTCCCATACGGACTATCGGTGCCGGTCGGTAGCGCATCGCAACACGACCTCCCATACGCACGACGAGCGGGGAGTCAGGAAATCGACAATAGTCGGCTCCCTTGGACCGATAGCCTGCTTTGACCCTAAGCGGCGCTTTGAGGCATGGCATCGGCCTGCTCACCTAAGCGGTTGCCCAATGCCGAGGAGGTTGCCTTCGCTATCTCGGAACCAAGCAGCTCTTTCGCCGCCCCCCCCTTGGACGGGTAGTTCCCTTCTATATCAGCGATCCCGTTTATCGTTTTGAGGCCGGGAAGATCGTATTCCTCGAACGCGACTCCACGCTGTCGCAGCTCACTAACGGTTGCCTGGATGTCATCGACCTCCCAGGCCATTTGTGTGTGAGCACCTGAAGCCGACCCAGACGACTGAAAGAGTGTGAAGTAGCCCCTGCCGCATTTGTAGCGGAAGCCACCAGCCCGTTCTTCGACCGGCTTAAGGCCGAGCTTGCTCGAGTAGAAAGATCGTGCGCGAGCGAGGTCTTGCGCTGGGATCCGAGTTGCGACGTCGCTCTCTTGAAGCATGGAATACCTCTGAGGTCAAGAAAACCCAAAGACGTTGTTCGCTTCGTGCCGCGCAACGCTTCCGCTTTGCGGCCACGGAGTTTCTCTTCAGGAACCAGTTAGTCGGACGGAAACGCGCCCTTCGCCTTGATCTATCGTAGACCATGCGATCCACAAAACAGTTGCCCCCCGAATCCGCTTGGCGTCGGGCCACCCGCCGTTTCTAGGCGACGCGATTTGTAAGTATACGTGCACCCGACCTTGTTCGATGAAATCGAACCTTCCTTTGAATCACGTTGAACGACATTCAGTACCACGTGGTCCACAATCACGAACTGCTTCCGAACCGGGGCTCAAGTGCTCGAAGACGCGCCACGCCTTGTGGACCTGGGAGTGAGTCAGCGACGGGTCGTCAGTCGCCGCGCCTCGAAGGTCCCCTCGCCGCGAGCAAGCGGACGCTCGCGACCTGATTGGGAAGGACCGTTCTTGGCCCAGAGTGTGTCAAAACACAAATTTGGAGTGCTAAAATTATTCACCTCGGTAGCGAGAGGATGAGCAAGATGAAACGGTTCGTTCAAGGCGACAATCGTACGCAAAGCCTTCTCCTTCCCGAGGCGCTTGATGATTACGTGACCGACACCAATCCTGTGCGGGTGGTGGATGTCCTTGTAGATGAGCTCGATCTTCATCAGCTCGGGTTTAAAGGCGTCGAGCCGGCGCTGACCGGCCGGCCGTCATATCACCCCGAGGTGATGCTCAAGATCTACATCTACGGTTACCTGAACCGTATTCAATCCAGCCGTCGCCTTGAACGCGAGGCTCAGCGCAACGTCGAACTGATGTGGCTTACGGGCCGCCTCGCGCCGGACTTCAAGACCATTGCGCGGTTCCGTAAAGACAACGGCAAAGCGATCCGCAGCGTCTGCCGTCAGTTCGTCGTGCTATGCCAGCGTCTGGACCTGTTCGCCGAAGCGATCGTTGCGATCGACGGCAGCAAGTTCAAGGCGGTGAACCATCGCGACCGCAATTTCACCAGCGCCAAGCTCGAACGACGCATGCGCGACATCGAGTCAAGTATCGCTCGCTATCTCCAGGCGATGGACACAGCGGATCGTCAGGAACCCGCAATCGCCAAGGCCAGAACAGAGCGACTGCAAGACAAGATTGCGGCCTTGAAGGAACAGATGCAAAGCCTCAAGGAGATCGAGGTCCGACTCAACGCGGCAC
>NZ_JBAUSA010000030.1:0-5138 GCF_049581465.1 Caballeronia sp.
AAATCGCCTTCCTGCAGCATGCGTTGCATCAGGACGCTGCCGACCATACCGCGCCAACCAACGAGACCTACATTCATGACTCACCTTTTGTGTGGAACACTTCCCCGCGTCCTTGTGGACCCTTCGCCGGCGTGGCCGCGCGGGGAAGTATGGCGGACACGACGAGCGATCAGCGGAACGTGATCGTTTTGAGGGAAATGGTTTTGGTAATGCGCTTGGCCGCCGGCTTGATTAGCGCGTGCGTGCTCGAGACCGTTGTGGCGAGACGAGCCGCGCAGCCGAATGGGGTACATGCGTCGCGTGAGATCGAATCCAGAGAGATGTTTGAGATCTTCGCCATAGCGCGCGATTTTACACGATAACGAGGGGTCCTGCTGTCGGCGTGCGTGAATGGGTATGGGTTCGGGCGGTTCTGCTTGGGGTGAGTGTGCGGCGAGGGTGGAGGGGGTGCTGCTGGCGGCGAGTGTGGGGAGAGCGTTGAGTCCTTCTGCTAGCGTGGTCGTTCTGCTTAAGTCGGATTTTCTTGCTTATTTCTGTTAGCCCCTATCCGGGGGCGGGACCTCTTTTCTTTGCAAACGCGCAAAGAAACGAAGCAAAGAAACGCGTTCAAACCGCGAATACCTAAGTGTCGTCGTCGCCCATTTCAGGTATCTGGCACGAACGTAGTACGGCCCCGAATCCGCCAACCTCAGTCGAACACCGCCCTCAAGCACCAACGGCGCGCACACGCTTCGCCTCGAAGGCCGAATACCGCTCGCTATCCATGTCCTCGACCACCCCGCCACAAAGTCTTCTACGGTCTGCGCGTTCATCCTGAGTCGCGCTTCGCGCGACCCAAACCGGTCAACCCCAAACCCGCGTGGCTTTCCCCCGGTGTTCGGGTGGTTTGCCACCGGCGTTGCCGTTGACGGCAACGGGATTGGGCCAGTTGAGGCGAAGCGTGTGCGCGCCGTTCGTGCTTGGGGAGGGTGTTCGACTGCGGGTTAAGGCGTGAGGGCCGCGCTACGTTCGTGCCAAAAACCGAAAATGTGCAACGACGACACTTAGGTATTCGCGGTTTGAACGCGTTTCCTTGCTTCGTTTCTTTTCGCGTTTGAAAAGAAACGAAGTCCCGCCCCGGACAGGGGCTAGCAGTAATAAGCAAGAAAATCCGACTTAAGCAGAACGACCACGCGAGAAGAAGGACTCAACGGTCTCCCCACACTAGCCGCGGACAGCACCGCCCCCACCAGCCCCAAAAACCGCGCCACGAGGCTTACAGCACCGCGAGAACCGCGTCGCCCATTTCCTTCGTGCCGACCGTACGACCGTCCTGCGTCGCGATATCGCCAGTACGGAAACCTTGCTCCAGAACCTTCTTGACCGCGGTTTCGATGCGATCCGCCTGCTCCGCCTTCCCAAGCGAATAGCGCAGCATCATGGCGGCCGACAAGATCGTGGCCAGCGGATTCGCCACGCCCTTGCCCGCGATATCCGGCGCCGAACCGTGCGACGGCTCGTACAAGCCCTTATTGTTCTTGTCCAGCGAAGCCGATGGCAGCATGCCGATGGAACCCGTCAACATGGCGGCTTCATCGGAGAGAATATCGCCGAACATGTTGCCTGTTACGACCACATCGAAGGCTTTCGGCGCTTTTACAAGCTGCATGGCCGCGTTGTCGACATACATGTGCGACAACTCGACGTCCGCATATTCCTTCGCGACGTCGATCATCGTGTCGCGCCAGAGTTGCGACGTTTCGAGCACATTGGCTTTGTCCACACTGGTGAGACGCTTGGCGCGCTTTTGCGCCGCCTGAAACGCCACGTGCGCGATACGGCGCACTTCCGGCTCGGAATATCGCATGGTGTCGAAACCCTCACGCGCGCCTTCGAACAACCCGTCCGGAGATGCCCGCACGCCGCGCGGCTGGCCGAAGTAGATATCGCCATTCAGTTCGCGGATGATCAGGATATCCAGCCCGGCAACAATCTCCGGCTTTAACGACGAAGCCGCCGTTAATTGCGGATAGCAAATGGCCGGCCGGAAATTCGCGAACAATTGCAGATGTTTGCGCAAGCCGAGAATGGCCTGCTCCGGACGCAGCGAGCGCTCAAGCGAATCGTACTTCCAGTCGCCCACGGCGCCGAACAGGATCGCATCGGCCTGCTTGGCCAGTTCAAGCGTGGATTCGGGTAGCGGATGGCCTTTCGCCTCGTATCCCGCGCCGCCGACCGGCGCCTCTTCCATCTCGAACGTTTCACCGAGCGCGTTCAGGACCTTGACGGCTTCCTTCATGATTTCCGGGCCGATGCCATCGCCGGGCAGCACTGCAATCTTCATCGTGTTTCCTTATTCGCTGTTTATTCGGTTTGATCCGGTTTGAACCAGTCTTATCCGACGAGGCGGTTGTTCAGCCACGGTTGTTTGGCCAGGCGCTCATTTTCGAACTGATGGATCTTGTCAGCGTGGCGCAACGTGAGCGCGATGTCGTCAAAACCGTTCAGCAGGCAGAATTTCCGGAATCCGGGAACCTCGAACGGATACTCCGTGCCGTCTCCCGTCAACACGACCTGGCGCTCCAGATCCACAGTCAGCTTGAAACCATTGAACGCGTAGGTTTCGTTGAACAGCTTGTCGACCTGCGACTCCGTCAGCACGATCGGCAACAAACCGTTCTTGAAACAGTTGTTGAAGAAAATATCGGCGAAACTCGGTGCGATGATCGCCCGGAATCCATACTGGTCCAGCGCCCACGGCGCGTGCTCGCGCGAGCTGCCGCAGCCGAAATTCTCGCGCGTCAGCAAAATCGATGCGCCTTGGTAACGCGGCTGGTTCAGCACGAAATCGGGGTTCAACCGCCGCGTCGAGTTGTCCTGGCCCGGCTCGCCGACGTCGAGGTAACGCCATTCATCGAATGCATTCTGGCCGAAACCCGTGCGCTTGATCGACTTCAGGAACTGCTTCGGGATGATCGCGTCGGTATCGACATTCGCGCGATCCAGCGGCGCGACAAGCCCGGTATGTACTGTGAATTTTTCCATGATGCGTACCCGTAGAGATTATTTGGCCGCGTTGCTGATCGCGTTGCCGGTCGCGCGCATGTCCTGGCCGAAGCCGGCCACGGTGTTGCACGCGGCGAGCGTCACGGTCATCAAGACACACGCGAAGACGCGTTTCATGTCATTTCCCGAATGTCGACGAAATGGCCCTCGATAGCGGCGGCGGCTGCCATCGCCGGGCTCACCAGGTGCGTACGGCCGCCCGCGCCCTGACGTCCTTCGAAATTACGGTTGGATGTAGACGCGCAGCGCTCGCCCGGCTCCAGCCGGTCGGCGTTCATCGCGAGGCACATGGAGCAGCCCGGTTCGCGCCATTCGAAACCGGCGTCGATGAAGACTTTGTCCAGCCCTTCGCGTTCCGCTTGCGCCTTGACGAGACCCGAGCCGGGGACGACCATCGCGAGGCGGATGTTCGGCGCGACGCGACGGCCGAGCGTCTTGACCACATAAGCCGCTGCGCGCAAGTCTTCAATCCGCGCATTCGTACACGAGCCGATGAAAACCTTGTCCGGCTTGATCGATCGCATCGGCGTGTTCGGTTCGAGCGCCATGTACTTCAGCGCACGTTCGATCGCGTCGCGCTTGGTCGGGTCCTTTTCGCGTTCGGGATCGGGCACGCGGCCGTCGATCGACGTCACCATTTCCGGTGACGTGCCCCACGTCACTTGCGGCACGATTTCGGCCGCGTTCAACTCCACCACGCGATCGAACTTAGCGTCCGGATCGGAGGTGAAGGTGCGCCAGTAGGTCGCGGCCTGCGCAAATTCCGCACCCTGCGGCGAATAGGGGCGATCTTTCAGGTAATTGATGGTGGTTTCATCGACAGCGACCATGCCTGCGCGCGCGCCCGCTTCGATCGTCATGTTGCAGACGGTCATGCGGCCTTCCATGGACAACGCGCGGATGGTCGATCCGCCAAACTCGATCGCATAGCCATTGCCGCCCGCCGTGCCGATCTTGCCGATGATCGCCAGCACGATGTCCTTCGCGGTGCAGCCACGCGGCAGCGGGCCTTCGACCTTGATCAGCATGTTCTTGCTCTTCTTTTGCAAGAGCGTTTGCGTGGCGAGCACGTGTTCCACTTCCGACGTCCCGATGCCATGCGCGAGCGCGCCAAACGCGCCGTGCGTGGACGTGTGGGAATCGCCGCACACGATCGTCATACCCGGCAAGGTTGCGCCCTGCTCCGGCCCGATAATGTGCACGATGCCCTGGCGCAAGTCGTTCATCTTGAACTGCGTGATGCCGTAGGCGTCGCAGTTGTCGTCGAGCGTATCGACTTGCAGTTTGGAAATCGGATCCGCGATGCCGTGCGAACGGTCCGTGGTCGGAACGTTGTGATCCGATACAGCCAGGTTCGCGCTGATCCGCCACACCGGCCGCGCGGCTAGTTTCAGACCCTCGAACGCTTGCGGACTGGTCACTTCATGCAACAGGTGACGGTCAATATAGAGGATGGACGTGCCGTCCTCCTCAGCGTGGATCACGTGCGAATTCCACAATTTGTCATAGAGGGTCTGGGACATGGTTTCTTTCAGGTGATGGGACTGCGGGGTTTGCTTTTGTGTTTTTTATTATGCCACGGTGACGGGCAGGATGCGCTACCGTCAATCGAAAACCTGAATTAAAACAGTGAGTTAGGGTGGTATCGAGGATACCTGTATCGGCAATACCAGCGTAGGCATGCTCGGAATGACTGAGTGCAACGGGGGATTCCCGCTTGGCGTTTCATGGCTTTTCCATGAAACACCAAGCGGAATTGACGAATGAAATCGGAGCGCTAGTTGGATTGCCACGCGGGATTTACTGAACGGCGCAAATTCGATATCCCATTTGCGCCGGTTAAACCTGCGGGACAGGCATGGCCGCAGTCACCGAAAAACGCTTAAAGTGCCCGCCCCACAATCAACGGATCGACCGGACCGATGCTGCGAAGATCCCTGTTCGCGTAGGGCAACTTGTGCAGGATATGGCGCATCGCATTGAGCCGCGCGCGCTTTTTGCAATCGGAACGGACCACGACCCAGGGCGAATCGGCGGTGTCCGTTTGCGCGAACATCGCTTCCTTGGCTTCCGTGTATTCGTCCCATTTATCC
>NZ_JBAUSA010000031.1:0-1840 GCF_049581465.1 Caballeronia sp.
CCCGATATGAGCAGCCGCCTTGCCGAAATTGGTGCGCCGACGCTGGTGACCTGGGGGCGCGACGATCGCTTCGTTCCGCTCGACAACGGCCTGCGGATGATATGGGGTCTGCGCGACGCGCAAATGCATATCTTCAATCGCTGCGGACACTGGGCCCAGTGGGAGCATGCGGACCGATTCAACCGCCTGGTCATCGATTTTCTCAAGTACTGAATAGTGGTGTGACGGGTGCAGAACAGGTCGCTGCGCCGTCGCTATCGGAGGCGATCTCACCGAAAACGTCGCGTCCTGAATACCCATTCGGGGTGCGACGCAAACAGCTTCGCACAATAAGATTTGGAGACACGGTGAAAGCAAAAATAATCACATGCACAGTTGTGACGCTTGTCGCGAGTTCGGCGAACGCCCAATCCAGCGTTACGCTGTTCGGCGCTATCGATGCCGGGCTGACGTGGGTTTCGAACGCGAACGGTCATTCGAACACCTTCATGCAAGGGGGCATCTCGAACAACACCGGGTTTGGCATTTCCGCGATCGAGGATCTTGGCGGCGGGACCCGGGCCATCGCGAAGCTCCTCAATACGTTCGATATCGCCTCCGGGTCGTTATATGCCCCGAGTATGATGTACCGTTACTCATACGTAGGACTCGACAATGATTCGCTAGGCCGCGTGACGATGGGGTTGCAGACCGACTTCATGTTCAACTATATGACCATCGATCGTTGGGGCCCGATGCTTGCCTCGCTGGAGCCGACGTTCACGCAAGCCGGGCCTTACCCGGGGTTGGGAGCGCCGGCGTTCGGCTCAATGGACTTTCTGCGAACCGCTGATCTGTATTCGACGCCCAATGCCGTCACCTACGAGAGCCCTAGGGTTGCGGGTTTCAAGTTCGGCGCGCTATACGGATTTGGCGGTCAGGCGGGGGCGTTTAGCCAGAACAGCACGCAGAGCCTGGGTGCCAGTTATAACGCAGGGCCGTTTGCATTCGACGCTGCCTATACCTACACGAAGTTTCCGACGATCAATTCCGGCAATAGCGGACTCCGGGATTGGGGCGTCGGCGGACGCGTGCCGATAGGCCAGGGTTTTGTGGCGTTGATGGTCGCGAAGGCCACGAACACGTTCAACAACGCGCAGGTCATGGTGTATGACTTTGCCGCGACTTATCCGGTGAGCCAGGCCGCGATTCTTGGTTTCGAGTATCAGTTCAATGATGGCAATCACGTCGCGAACAACGTGAAGATGCATCAGGCTGGTTTGAATCTCGCCTACTACCTTTCGAAAGGTACCAGCATCTATGGATTTGCCGCGTATCAACACGGGTCGGGAGGTTCTGAAGCACTGATTCCCGGAGCGGGGGCGTTCTCGAGTTCCAGCAACCAGACGATGGTGCGTCTGGGCATGATGCACACCTGGTAGTCCAGTGCATTGCTTGCGTAATCGGTGCCGTAGAGCACATTAAAAAAATTGGAGGCATTCGTCATGAATACAACTGTTGCCGTCCCGGACGAACGTTCCGGCTGGAATGTCCGGTATGAAGTCAAGGCAGTATTCCTGCTGGCCCTTGGCTATGGGCTGGTGGGCCTCGACCGGAACATCATTTACCCGCTCTTTCCGGTGATCGCGAAAGAGCTCGGGATGAACTATCAAGACCTGGGTCTGATTTCCGCGGTGCTTTCACTCTGCTGGGGAGTAGCGTCCATCGTCACGGGCAGGTTATCTGACCGGATTGGATGCAAGCGCGTACTCGTGCCAGCAGTCGTCGCGTTTTCCCTGCTCGTTGGCGGCAGCGGACTCGCCACGGGGATGGTCAGCCTCGTGCTGCTCCGTGCATTGAT
>NZ_JBAUSA010000032.1:0-3673 GCF_049581465.1 Caballeronia sp.
GCTAGATTTCTACTCAGCCGAATCATTGATCGGGAGAGATCGATGGCCGACAGACCGACGTCTAACGCGTCCACGTTCCGTTCGCTGGTACTGATTGCAGTCGTCGTGGTCGTGCTGGTCGCGGCCTTCGCCTTTACGGCCGGCTGGCTCTCGCCACAACGCCTGACGCCGGCAAAGATCGTCAACGCTCTCGCGCCGCCGGGCGGCGCGGTTCTGGGCTTCCGGCGCAATCACGCCAAGGGCATCTGCTTTACCGGCGGCTTCGAATCGAATGGCGCGGCTGCGGCCTTGTCCAAGGCGCCGATGTTCGCACCGGGCGCGTCGTCTGCGGTCACCGGACGTTTCAACCTCGCTACGCAGGATCCCAAAGCGCCCGACGCCACGGTTCGAGTACGGGGCCTTAGCCTGCGCATTGTCGCGCCGGATGGAAGCGAATGGCGCACGGCGATGATCGACGCTCCCGTCTTCCCGGTCGCCACGCCGCAGGCCTTCTACGACCTGCTCAAGGCCTCGGCTGACAAGAGCGATCCGGACGCCATGAAGAATTTTGCCGCCGCGCATCCGTCGTTCGGCAACTTTGTTGCGTGGGCCGGCAGCGCGCCGTGGACGGGCTCATTTGCGCAGGAGCAGTACAACAGCCTCAATAGCTTCATCTTCACCAACGCTGCGGGACAGGACGAGGCCGTGCGCTGGTCCTTCGTGCCAGCCGCGCATCCCGAGGCGGTGCCCCCCGACCAGTTGAAGGCGCGTGGCGACAACTTCCTCGACGCGGATATCACGCAGCGCGTGCAAAGCGCGCCGCAACGATGGACGCTGGTCGTCACTGTGGCCAATCCCGGTGACCCGACTGCCGACCCCACCCAGGCGTGGCCGGAGGATCGACGCAAGGTGGAGGCGGGTACGCTGGTGGTCAACGCCATTGAACCCGAGCCTGACGGGCCGTGCCGCGATCTCAACTTCGATCCCACTGTCCTGCCGCCCGGCATGCACGTCTCGGACGATCCGTTTCCCGCCGCGCGCTCAGCCGCCTATGCCGTCTCGTTCGACCGGCGAACCGCTGAGGATAAGGACTATCCGCACCATCCGGCGGGAGGAGACACGCCATGACCCCGATCCACGATCGCTTCACACCATTGCAGCGCGCGCTTCACTGGATCATGGCAATTTGCATCCTGGCGATGCTGTTCATCGGTGTCGGGATGGTGTCCACTGTTCGCCCGGATTATCTAACGCTCGTGTCCATCCACAAGCCGCTGGGTATAGTAATTCTTGTGCTGGCGCTGATTCGTCTGGTGGTCAGGTTGATGCGCGGCGCGCCACCGCTGCCGGCGTCGATGCCGGAGCCGATGAAACTCGCCGCTCGCCTGTCGCATCTCGCGTTCTACCTGCTGATGATTGGGCTGCCGCTGATCGGCTGGGGCATGCTGTCGGCCGCGGACTATCCCGTCGTGGTGTTCGGGATGCATTTGCCGTCCATCCTGCCGCATAGCAACGGCTTGCACACGCTGCTCTGGAACGCGCACAGGGTGCTCGCGCTGTGCTTCTTTGCGCTGATTTTGGTTCATCTGGCGGCGGCGCTGTTGCACGCGCTGGTCAGGCGTGACGGTGTGTTCGAGGCTATGGCGCCTTGGCGATGAGATGGTGAGACGCGCGCATGCCCGTGGTATTTTTTGCTTCGCCGGCGTCAATGGTCTAAATCACTGGCGGGGGCATAAGCAGTTGTCATTCGGCTTCACTCTCGTCGGTGTCGGCGTTAGTACTGGTGGTGTGCCCTTCATGGCACATGGAGGCAGTCGCCAATGCCGTCGCCAGTTCTGGATGCGCTTCCTTGCGCTCACTGTAGCGATCTGTCAGGTAGTCGGAGCGGTCGCGCACCATGAGCGTGAATTTAAACAACTCTTCCATCACGTCGACAACACGATCGTAGTAGGCCGATGCCTTCATTCGGCCGTCAGCGCCGAATTCCTGATACGCCTTTGGCACCGAGGATTGATTGGGGATGGTCACCATGCGCATCCACCGGCCGAGGATGCGCAGAGCGTTCACGGCGTTGAATGATTGCGAGCCGCCGCAGACCTGCATCACAGCGAGCGCACGGCCTTGCGTCGGACGCATGCCGCCGCTCTCAAGCGGCAGCCAGTCGATCTGATTCTTGAATACGGCTGTCAGCGTTCCGTGGCGCTCCGGGCTGCACCAGACATGTCCCTCGGACCACTCGGAAAGTTTGCGAAGTTCCACTACCTTTGGATGATCGGCCGCCACGCTGTCCACAAGCGGCAGACCGTGCGGATCGAAGACCCGGGTCTCGGCACCGAAATGGCGAAGGATGCGTTCGGCTTCGAGCGTGAGCAGACGGCTGTACGAAGTAGGCCGCAATGAACCAAAGAGCATCAGAATTCGCGGTGGGTGCGCTGAAACCACGCGAGGATCAAGTTTGCGCAGATCAGGCGTGTCGAGGTACGCCGGGTTGATATTGGGCAGATCCTGCGGCATCAGCAGACTCTCCGACCTTCGCTGTCGATGACCGCTTCGCCATCCTCTTTTGCAAATGCTCCCTTTTGCTGATCGTGCAGGATATCGAGAACGACTTCGGACGGCCGGCACAGGCGCACGCCAAGCGGCGTTACGACGAACGGCCGATTAATGAGGATCGGGTGTGCCTGCATGGCGTCGAGCAATTGGTCATCGGTCAAGGAGGCATTACCGAGGCCGAGTTCGGCATACGGGGCGCCCTTTTCGCGCAAAGCGGCGCGCACCGTCAGGCCAGAGCGGGTGATGAGCTCTTTGAGCAAGTCCCGCGTCGGCGGGGCTTTCAGGTACTCGACGATGACCGGCTCGATGCCGGCATTGCGGATCATCGCCAGCGTGTTGCGCGACGTGCCGCAGTCCGGGTTGTGATAGATCGTGACGCTCATACGGGTTGTCCTTGTGTACTGGTTTTTGCTTCATACCAATGCTGCGATCGATTGACGACACCGACGACGAGCAACATCACCGGCACCTCGATGAGCACGCCGACCACGGTGGCGAGTGCTGCGCCGGAGTGAAAGCCGAACAAGCTGATTGCCGTGGCCACCGCTAACTCGAAGAAATTGCTTGCACCGATCAGACTGGACGGTCCCGCAACGCAATGTGCGACACCGAGCCGGCGGTTCAACAAGTAGGCGAGGCCTGAATTGAAAAACACCTGAATGAGGATCGGCACTGCGAGCATCGCAATAACGAGTGGTTCCTTGATGATCGCCTGCCCTTGGAAGGCGAAGAGCAGCACCAACGTCGTGAGCAGCGCACAGATCGAATAGGGCCCGAGGTGTGCGACGGTCTTCCTAAAATATACCTCGCCCTTCGCCATCACCATCCGGCGCAGCAGTTGAGCGAGGATGACCGGGATGATGATGTAGAGGCCGACCGAGATAATCAGCGTATCCCACGGCACCGTAATGGCCGACAGACCGAGCAACAACGCGACGAGCGGCGCGAAGGCTACGATCATGATGGAATCGTTGAGCGCCACTTGCGAGAGTGTGAAATACGGATCGCCCTTGCAGAGCTGCGACCACACGAAAACCATTGCTGTGCAGGGGGCTGCAGCCAGGAGGATCAAGCCGGCGATGTAGCTGTCGAGTTGATCGGCGGGAAGCCACGGCGCGAACACATGGTGGATGAAGATCCA
>NZ_JBAUSA010000033.1:0-5484 GCF_049581465.1 Caballeronia sp.
GCCCAGCACGCTGCAAGCGCTGGAAGCAATACCGAAGCCCATTCCGCCTGCGCCGCCCAAAGAGCCGGAAGCGATAGTCGCTGTCAGCGGCCACAAGATGCCGTCCGCGCAGAAGGAACCGAAAGAACCGAAGGCGCCGAAAGCGCCGCCGCCGCCCTCTATCCCGCGCAACACCGGCAAAAGTGCCATCCAGACGGTGATGCCGTCTGGCGGCATCGACGAGTAAAGGAGAACCGCCATGCAAGCGTTGCAATTCGACAAGCGCGTGTGGCTCGACCGCACGAAGCGCATGTTCGCGGGGTTCGACAAGCCGCTCGCGCTAGTCGTGTTCTTGCTGTTGTGCGTCGGGATCGTGACGCTGTACAGCGCGAGTATCGATGTGCCCGGGCGCGTGGAAGACCAGTTACGCAACATCATGCTGACGTTCGTGTTGATGTGGATTCTCGCGAACGTGCCGCCGCCCACGCTGATGCGTTTCGCCGTACCGCTCTATATGTTCGGCATGGCGTTGCTGGTGGCGGTCGCCACGTTCGGCTTGACGAGAAAAGGCGCGAAACGCTGGCTCAACGTCGGCGTGGTCATCCAGCCCTCAGAAATCATGAAGATCGCCACGCCGCTCATGCTCGCGTGGTATTTCCAACGGCGCGAAGGCGGCATCCGATGGTGGGATTACCTGGTCGGCTTTTTGTTGCTGGTCGTGCCGGTGGGCCTGATCGCAAAGCAGCCTGATCTAGGCACTGCCGTACTGGTGTTCGCGGCTGGCATCTTCGTGATCTATTTTGCGGGCCTGAGTTTCAAGCTGATTGTGCCGATCCTGATCGCGGGCGTGGTGGCGGTGGCGAGCATCGCCGTGTTCCAGGAGCGCATCTGCCAGCCGGAAGTGAACTGGCCGCTGATGCACGACTACCAGAAGCATCGGATCTGCACGCTGCTCGACCCGACCTCCGATCCACTGGGACAAGGCTTCCACACGATCCAGGCGGTGATCGCGATCGGCTCGGGCGGGACGTTTGGCAAGGGCTGGCTGAAGGGCACGCAGGCGCATCTGGAATTTATTCCTGAGAAGCACACCGACTTCATCTTTGCGGTGTTTTCGGAGGAGTTCGGGCTGGCCGGGGGCCTTGTGCTGCTGTTCCTCTATATGGCCCTGATCGCGCGCGGGTTATATATCGCGGCGAACGGAGCCACGCTGTTTGGGAGGTTGCTGGCCGGATCGTTGACCATGGCGTTCTTTACTTACGCGTTCGTCAACATCGGGATGGTGAGCGGGATCTTGCCGGTGGTTGGCGTGCCGCTGCCGTTCATGAGTTATGGCGGTACGGCGCTGACTACGCTCGGGGTTGCGGTGGGGCTCATCATGAGCGTTTCGCGACAGAAGCGGTTGATGAAGGGATAGGGAGCAGGGTGAGACGGCGTTTGGGAGGTCTGCTAGCAGAAGCACCCTTGCCCTGCACTCACCGCTAGAGCCGAGGGGCTCTAGCCTCGCCCCACATTCACCGCTAGCAGAAAGGCTCTACCCTTTCCGCACAATCACCGCTCGCACAAGCCCCCGAAAACCCCCAGCGCAGCGCCCTTTGTCACTGCGGCTTCTCCCGCTGCAGTTCCGCACTCAACTGCTGGTACTTGAGCTTGGCCGCCGGATCACCTTGCGCCGCCGCCGCCGCGTAATACGCGCGCGCAACGTTAAGATTCTTCACGACGCCGTCGCCACCGCGCTCATAAAACGATCCGGCGACGTATTGCGCAGTCATGTCGCCACCTTCGGCCGCTTTCTTGTACCAGACGAACGCCTGCGCATTGTCGCGCGGCGTGCCGCGGCCATCGAGGAATTGATTCGCCAGCGCAAGCTCCGCCAAAACGTGGCCCTGGCTCGCGGCACGCAAGAACCACCGATGCGCTTCGGCCGGATCACGGGCAACGAAATCGCCGTCGTCGAACATCTTGCCGTACACGTATTGCGCCTGCGTCATGTTGGCATCGGCCGCTTTGCGCAACCATTTCTTGCCTTCGTCAACGTCGACCGGGCCGCCCTCGCCGTTCACCAGCATCATCGCGTAATTGAATTCGGCGAGCCGGCTGCCCTTTTGCGCCGCGTGAAGAAACTCCGAACGCGCCGCGCCCATGTTGCCGGCGTTGTAATCGGCAACGGCGTTTTGGGTCGCGATGTCGCTACTCTTGACGGTCTGCGCATCCGCGCCGCTCATTCCCGCCAACAGTGCCACAGTCATTGCCAAAGACAGTGTGCTCAACAATCCCCGTTTCATGCCCTAGCCTCCTGCAACGCCTGGCGCGTCGCTTTCAATAACCAGCCAACATCCGCCGATAGCGCAATCACCTTCACACCTGCTTCGGCGTATTGCCGCGCGCTCGGCACATCGAGTGCGAACATCCCGCTAGCAATGCCGGCCTGCTTCGCGGTATCGATGATCTTTTTGATCGCCGCCTGGACCTCCGGATGCTTCGTATCGCCGAGATGGCCGAGACTCGCCGCCAAATCCGCTGGCCCGATAAACAGGCAATCGATGCCGGGCGTACCCGCGATCGCTTCAACGTTCGCCACGGCTTGCGCCGATTCAATCTGCACGATGATCGAAATCTGCGCGTTCGCCATAGTCACGTAATCGCGCCGCATGCCATAGGCCGCAGCACGCACCGCGCCCGCTGCGCCGCGCAAACCATCGAGTGCGTCGCCATGCGGATATTGCGTAAGCCGCACGACCTGCGCAGCCTCTTGCGCCGACTCCACATTCGGGAACATGACGGTGCGCGCGCCTGCATCGAGCACGCGTTTGACTAGCCAGGCGTCATGCGACGGCACGCGTACGATCGGCTCGCTTGGCAAGTGCGCGGCAGCGATTGCGCGCAATTGCGCCACGACATCGTGGGCGTCGTTCGGCGAATGTTCCATATCGATACACAGCCAGTCGAAGCCCGCATGCGCGAGCGCTTCAGCAATGTCCGCGCTGCCCAGCGACAACCATAGGCCGAACAGCGTGCCCGGCTCGGTGAAGCGTTGCTTGAGGGGATTCGTGAAAGTGCTCATCGCGTGACCTCGTTTGGCTTGGCCGAGGCAGGATGGTATGCAGGCATATTTCGCTCCGGTATTTTCTGGCTGCAGATGCCCCGCGGGGTTCTCGCGCGGCCTGGATCATTGATCATACCGTGCCAAAAGCAGCGCCACCGTTGGGGGAATCGAGGGCTCGGACGAGCGCGGCAGAAAGGCGGAACGGAGCGTTGCCCGTGTCGCCCTGGCGCAACCGGAGTCTTGTCTTCGTCGAGCCGGAACGCTCAGACGCTTTCCACGTCGGCCCAGCAATTCGGCGTTTCATACAGCCGCACGCGCTTGAGCTTCAGATTGACGCCGTAGTGCGCGTCGTAGACGCCGGAGAGAATGCGAAACGCCTCCGCGGCGAGATTTTCGACGGTTGGAATGCGATCGAGCACGACGGTCTTATGCTCGTGCATGGAATCGAGAAAAGTACGGACTTGCTCGTCGCCCTTGAAAACGATGAATGCGTGATCCCACAGATTGACGAGATGTTCCATCGCGAGCGCTTTGACGTCCGCGAAATCCATGACCATGCCGCGATCCGGCGCGCCTTCGGTCTCCACGAGATCGCCTTGCAGCGTGATCTCCAGCACGTATCTGTGGCCGTGTAGATTGCGGCACTGGCTGCGGTGATCGGGGATGCGGTGGCCCGCGTCGAATTCGAGTTTTCGGGTAATCGTCTGCACGTGGACTCAGTCGTCTTGGATCAGGGAATATTCAGGTACTTGTGCGTCTGCATCGACAGGCGCCATTTGGGATGGCGCTTGCACCAGTCGATCGCGAGCTTCGTGTTGATATCGCGCGATGGGCCGTCCATGGGCTGCACGAGGAAATAATCGAAGTCGAGTTGCGCGTATTCAGCCAGGCGCTGGTTGTCCTGCGGCACGACCACTTTCAACTCGTTGCCCTTCGTCACAACCAAAGGCGCATCCGCTTTCGGACTCACGCAAATCCAGTCGATGCTATCCAGCACGGGCAACGATCCATTCGTTTCGATAGCCATTTCAAAGCCTGCGGCATGCAGCGCATCGACGAAAGGCGGGTCGATTTGCAACATGGGTTCGCCGCCCGTACACACGACGAAGCGATGTCCCTCGCCTTCAGGCCATTGCGACGCGATCATGGCGACGAGCTCTTGCGGCGTACGATATTTGCCACCGTTTTCACCGTCGGTGCCAACGAAATCCGTATCGCAAAACTTGCACACGGCGTCCGCGCGATCCTCCTCACGACCGGACCAGAGATTGCATCCTGCAAAGCGGCAGAACACGGCCGGACGTCCTGCGTTCGCGCCTTCGCCCTGAAGCGTGTAGAAGATTTCCTTTACGGCATACGTCATGATCTAGACAGGCTCTGTAGTGACTTGCTCGCCCGATTGGTAGGCTTCGAAGCCGCGTTTTCGCAGCTTGCACGCCGGGCATTGTCCGCAACCGAAACCCCACGCGTGCAGTTCGGCGCGCTCGCCGACGTAACACGTATGCGTCTCGACGCGCACCAGTTCCACCAGCGCCTCGCCGCCGAGTTGTTCGGCGAGCCGCCAGGTATCGGCTTTATCCAGCCACATCAACGGCGTTTCGAGCGAAAAGCGGCTGTCCATGCCGAGATTGAGCGTGACTTGCAGCGCCTTCATGGTGTCGTCGCGACAATCCGGGTAGCCCGAGAAATCCGTCTCGCACATGCCGCCGACCAGCACCTTCAGTCCCCGCCGATACGCAATCGCCGCCGCAATCGTCATGAACATGAGATTACGGCCCGGCACAAAGGTATTGGGCAAGCCGTTCGCGGTGGCTTCGATTTCGATGTCGCGCGTCATGGCGGTATCGCTGATCGCACCGAGCACGCTGAGGTCGATCGTGTGGTCCTCGCCCAAGCGTGCCGCCCAATGCGGAAACTGCTTTTCCAGCGATGCACGGAAGCCTTCCCGGCATTCGAGTTCCACGCGATGCCGCTGGCCGTAATCGAAACCGAGGGTCTCGACGGTCGTGTAGCGGTCGAGCGCCCAGGCAAGGCACGTGGCCGAATCCTGGCCGCCGGAAAACAGCACCAGTGCGCTGTCCTTAGCGTCTGTCCGAGTCACCGTGAAACTCCGTGAATGAGGCTTGAGGGGGCGAGCCTTGGGTCTTGTCCGACCGAGCCTTGGGCTGGGCCCATTGAAACGGCCGTCGAGTTGGCCAACGAACTGCTGCACGAAATTAACGCTGACACTGCAAGTCGTTGAACAGCCAAGGATTTTACCATGGTGCCGGTTCGACGCGCTCTGCGGTACCCGCTGGCGCTTCGCTGGCACTTCTATACTGACGATACCCCCGACACAATGAGAAAGGCCCGGAAACCTTGCGGTTTCCGGGCCTTTTTTGCAACTGTGGTGGCCTGGGTCGGAATCGAACCAACGACACGCGGATTTTCAATCCGCTGCTCTACCAACTGAGCTACCG
>NZ_JBAUSA010000034.1:0-2227 GCF_049581465.1 Caballeronia sp.
TCAGCACCGAGCATTCGGGCAAAAGCCAACTGACCCTTGGTCACATGGTTGATAGTAAACGGCAGAAACGCGGGGAAGGCGTTGAATTGAGGTCCTCTGGCCACGCGGCGATTAGAGGTGGAAAAGGTATTTTAATTTCGGCCGACGACCAGCCTCGCGCGAATGGCCCGCAGCTCGAAATGACGTCAGCACAGACCCACCTTCGACAGGCGCTGGCTCAAGTTCAGGCTTTGGCTGAAGCTGCCAAAGCGGCGCAAGCGATCGTAGCCGAGTACGACAAGCAGCGCGCTCTCCTCGACAACACGCTCGACCAACTGAAGAAGGCGGGTGTGTTGATAAGCGCACCGGATGGCATTGCGTTGACCAGTGGCGACCACCTGCAGATCAGCGCAAAACAAAACCTGATCGGCACGTCTGGCGGTAACACTGATCTTGGTGCCATGAAGAACGTCACCGTAGCGGCCGGAAAGTCCGCATCGGTTTTTGCGCAGCAAGGGATTCGCATCATCACCGGGTCGGAGAACCTGGTAGCGCAAGCTCAGACAGGTCAGATGCTTCTGACGGCCTCGCAAGACCTCAAGGTTACGAGTGTCAACGGACAATTGCTTGCAGCCGCAGGCAAGTCGCTGATGCTCAGTTGCGGCGGCGCATACATCAAGCTTGAGGGTGGGGATATTGAACTGGGTTGCCCGGGCGACATCACGCTGAAAAGTGACGGGCACCCGTGGGAGGGCCCAGCGAGTGAAACACCCAGGCTCCCAGCCCTTTCATCCGGCGATCTGACGTACACGCAGATCGATGACAACGGTCACTCCTCTTGATAAAGATAACTCTCCAATGCTGATTAGCCCCCCTTTTCTACCGAAGCGTAACGACGGCGAGTCCGACGAAGCATATGTTCGCCGAGCAATGACCGGCGACGCACCCGGCGCGGGCGCATTCCCGGTGAGCTTTCAAAATCGCTGGCACGGTGGCCTTCACTTGACGCCGCCGTTCGAACGAAGTGAAGACCTTGAGATTCGCGCTATCGCGGATGGTGTACTGGTCCATCGAGGCGATATCAGTACCAAGTCTGCCGAGGCGAATCATCCACTCAATTACGGCGGTGGATGGACCAGCGACGGCTGCATCGTGCTCAAGCACAGTACCGAGATCGGCGAGGGCGAAAACGGCAAGGTCGAGTTCTATTCGATCTACCATCATCTGCGCCATATGCCACCCGCCATTCTCGCGATGAAAATCGGACAAAAGGTGTGGCGTAAAGATCCCATCGGCAGCGCGGGGTACATTAACGACAAGCCCTATCTTTTCCACTTCGAAATCATCGCTGACGATGCCAACGCCCGCAAGCTCATGGGACGGATTCAAGGCGATGTGCCGCTCAGTGGCAACGGGCGAACGGACGCTTGCTACGGCGATATGCATTTCTATCTGCCCGCGAGCACGACCTTCAGTGACCTGCCGACGAACCCACACGGCGTGCGGCCTACGCCGCGCGACGTAGCTGGACCGGGCGTAGCGCTGTTCGTTTCGATGCACTTTGAGAACGGTCATTGCACGATGACCACGTATCGCGAGGACGGCACGCTCGTGGGAGCAACCAAGGACGATGAGATGCCGGGTGCCGCGTACGAGTATCAACTGTACGAGACGGCAACCAAGCTTTATGCGCAACAGCCTGCCGCCGGTTTTGAGTTGCTGCGGTTTGGGCGTGTGTTAGGAACCGCCGATACGCTGATTCCCGCGAATGCGCAGCACTGGCGCAAGGTCGCATTGCCGAGCGGCAAGCTGTGGGTAAATCTGAACGGCGCGGGCGTGGTCAAACTCAGTGACGCGGATTTTCCGCACTGGTTGGGCTGGCGAATGGTTGATGGCAGTCGTGGCGATTTGCGATGCAAGGACGAAAAGACGCTGGCGTTGCTCGCACCAGAAGCGCCAAAAGTTGAGGTCAGCCAGGTTCCGGGAGGCGCTCTCGCCGAGATCGGCACTGAAGCCGTTTCTTCAGAAGTGCTACGCAAGCAAGGTCTTGCACGTACGGCGGCAAAGTTCTTGACCGACTGGGACTACACGACTTTCGAGCGGCGGCTCGGCTGGCTTAAGAACCCGGAACCTGATGGGCGCGGCATGAACGATGCAAGCTTCGCGCGACTTCAAAAGCATAGTCAGGCGGTGTCGTTCTGGACGCAGGCGAATTTGGGAATGGATTCAACGCCGTGGCACTTTGAGC
>NZ_JBAUSA010000035.1:0-1882 GCF_049581465.1 Caballeronia sp.
GCGCGGGTCGGTGCCGGTCGAGCACACGCTGGCCAAACGCGGCGCGCAAAGGCTGTGGGAATCGATTCATGAAGAGCCGTTTGTGAATGCGCTCGGCGCGCTGACCGGCAACCAGGCAATGCAGCAAGTCAAAGCCGGATTGAAGGCAATCTACCTGTCGGGCTGGCAAGTCGCTGGCGACGCGAACGTGGCGGGCGAGATGTATCCCGACCAGTCGCTGTATCCGGCGAATTCGGTGCCGCTGGTGGTGAAGCGCATCAACAACACGCTCACGCGGGCTGACCAGATTCAGTGGTCGGAAGGCAAGAATCCTGGCGATGAAGGCTATCTCGACTTCTTTGCGCCGATCGTGGCCGACGCCGAAGCGGGTTTTGGCGGCGTGCTGAATGCGTTCGAACTGATGAAGGCGATGATCGAAGCC
The DNA here is from genome assembly GCF_049581465.1 of Caballeronia sp. Taxonomy (GTDB): domain Bacteria; phylum Pseudomonadota; class Gammaproteobacteria; order Burkholderiales; family Burkholderiaceae; genus Caballeronia. The sequence continues at coordinate 422 of NZ_JBAUSA010000035.1, forward strand.
GGCGCAGCGGGCGTTCACTTCGAGGATCAACTGGCGTCGGTGAAGAAATGCGGCCATATGGGTGGCAAGGTGCTCGTGCCGACGCGCGAGAACATCGCGAAGTTGACCGCTGCGCGTCTTGCGGCCGATGTATCGGGCACGCCGACGATTCTCATCGCCCGCACGGATGCGGAAGCGGCGGATCTGGTGACATCGGATGTCGACGATAACGACAAGCCGTTCCTCACCGGCGAGCGCACGGTAGAAGGATTCTTCCGCACGAAACCAGGTCTGGATCAGGCCGTTTCACGTGGCTTGGCTTATGCGCCGTATGCTGATTTGATCTGGTGCGAGACCGGCAAGCCGGATCTCGAGTACGCGAAGAAGTTTGCTGAGGCGATTCACCGCCAGTTTCCCGGCAAGTTGCTCTCCTATAACTGTTCGCCTTCGTTTAACTGGAAGAAGAATCTGGACGATGCGACCATCGCGAAGTTCCAAAAAGAGCTTGGCGCGATGGGTTACAAGTTCCAGTTCATCACGCTGGCCGGTTTCCACGCACTGAATTATTCGATGTTCAATCTTGCGCACGGTTATGCACGCACGCAGATGAGTGCTTTCGTGGAAATGCAGCAAGCTGAGTTTGCCGCCGCGGACAAGGGATTTACCGCCGTGAAGCATCAGCGGGAAGTGGGAACCGGATATTTCGATGCGGTTACGCAGGCGGTGGAGAAAGATGCATCTACGACTGCCCTGCACGGGTCCACGGAAGATGAGCAGTTCTTCGAGGCGAAGGTAGCCTAAGCAAGGGCCTACGCTCGAAGACGGCCGGAGGGTTGCTTCTTGCGCGCGGCTTTAGGCTTTGTGGTTCGCTCGCGCATAGGTCAAAGTCATGTTTCCTGGCTTTGCCTATGCGCGAGTCTTCATTTTTAACGGCGTATCGGTCTTGATGTCGCTGCGTTTCGGAGTCTCTTGGAAGCGAGCCCAGCTCCCGCACCCCACTCACCGATAAACAATCACCGGAATCTTGGTATGCGTTAAAACGCGCTGGGTTTCACTTCCAATGAGGAGGCTTCCTAACCCCCTCCTCCCATGTGAAGCCATGAAAATCACGTCACACCCGTCGCGTTCGGCGATTTCAATAATCCCGATATAAGGCGCAGACTCAACGCTAGTAGCAGAATTGCAAGTTACACCCACGGCCCGAGCGGCAACCTCAACGGCCCCAAGATGCTCCCGGGCCTCCCGCTCGGCGCGCGCATGAAAATCCTGAGGCGGCTCCACCGCGACATCGGCGAACGGTGAATACGGATACAACGGCAAACACGCGTAAGCAGTAATCCTCGCCCCAACCGACCGGGCGAGATCGATCGCGCCGTCGATGGCTTTCTGCGATAACGCCGACCCGTCCGTCGGAACCAGGATGTGCTTGAACATGAACCGCTCCTCGGCAACAGTCGTTGCCCTTCTATTGTAGTAACGAGA
>NZ_JBAUSA010000036.1:0-2268 GCF_049581465.1 Caballeronia sp.
CTTCTCGCGTGGTCGTTCTGCATAAGTCGTATTTTCTTGCTTATTTCTGTTAGCCCCTATCCGGGGCGGGACTTCATTTCTTTGCAAACGCGCAAAGAAACGAAGCAAAGAAACGCGTTCAAACCGCCAATTCTTAAGTGTCGTCGTCGATCACTTCAGGTTTTTGGCACGAACGTAGCGCGGCCCCAAATATTCAATCCGCAGTTGAACACCGCCCTCAAGCACTAGCGGCACGCATACGCTTCGCCTCAACGGCCGTATAGCGCTCGGTATGCTGGTGCTCCCACCATCCACGCCCGTGTTCCTCGCCTATATCTTCTGGGTCGCTCACGCGACCCAGAAGCGTCAAACCCAAAACTGACCGCTCCCCCGGGTTTAGCACGGAACTTACCTCCGGCGATGTCGGGGGCGTCGCCGCACGCGGCGACGGATTTAGGGCGGTGGAGGCGAAGCGTGTGCGCGCTGTTGGCGCTTGAGGGCGGGGTTCGACTGCGGGTTAAGTGTTTGGGGGCCGCGCTACGTTCGTGCCAAAGACCCGAAATAACCAACGAGGACACTTTGGTATTCGCGGTTTGAACGCGTTTCTTTGCTTCGTTTCTTTGCGCGTTTGCGGCGTGTGTCAAGGTAGTTGTCGCGTGAACCGTTACGCGGCTTGTTTACACTTTGTGGTAGTTGTCTCCGTTCGTTCGGGGTTCAAATAAACCGAGTCTGCAAGATGCCAATCGCGGATTTGGCCCGACCAACGTGCTGGATTGAGTGCCCGTGCTGCGTCATACAACTGGCGCCGCTTGGCCAGCAATTCGTCCGCCTCACCGCGATGTCGCTGGCTCGGACTCACATACTTCAAGCCGCTGTGACGGTGCTCGTCGTTGTACCAGTCGACAAAGCCCTGCACCCACACGCGCGCTTGCTCCAGCGTATCGAACGGCCGTTCGGGCCACAGCGGACAGTACTTCGCCGTGCGGAACAACGCCTCGGCAAAGGCGTTGTCATTGCTCACCCGCGGCCGGCTGAACGACGCCTCCACGCCCAGATCGACCATCTTCGCGCGCATCACGGCGCCTTTCATCGCGCCACCGTTATCCGAATGCAGCACCACCGGGTGCCCCGCCGTGGCCTCACGCAGACAAGCCTTCTCCAGCAACGCGCTCGCATGCTCGCTCGACTCCTCCTCCCACACCTCGTTCATCACCAGCTTGCGGCTGTAGATGTCCTCCATCATGTACCAGTAGAAGTACCGGCCCCGGACAGTCGTGGGCATCCACGTGATGTCCCAGCACCACACCTGATTCGGGCCATCGGCACGATGCGTGGTCGGCGCGCGCTGCTGCGGGGCCTGCGTGCGCCCACGCCGCTGGTTTTGTCCCGCCTCTGTCATGAGCCGGTAAAACGTCGATTCCGAGGCCAGATAAATCCCCTCATCGGCCAGCTTGGGTACGATCTGGTGCGGGCTCAGGCTGGCGTAACCGACACGGTTGGCCGCATCCAGCACCGCTTGGCGCTCCGCCTCGCTCAGCTTGTTGGCCGGCGCGCCATGGTGCGCGTGAAGACGTCCGTCTTCACGCGTGTGCTGCCAGCGCTGCACCGTGCGCACACTTACCCCCAACTCCGCGCAGGCACGCCAGCGCCGAGCCCCTTCTTGTACGGCTTCATCGATCAACTGCATGGCGTCATCACGATCTGGGCTGCTGATCAGTCTTCCTCTTCCTTGCCCCAAATCGCTTCGGCTTTTTTTCGCAAGTTCAGCAACGCCCCCGCCTCCGCGCGGGCGGCATCGCTGCGCTTGAGCTGACGTTCCAGTTCACGGATGCGCTTGTGCGCCACCTTCGCCTCACCCCGCTGAGCAGCACCCGGCTTGGGTTCAAGCGCCGTATTGGCCTGCTCGCAGGCTTCGCGCCACCGCCGGATCTGCTCCGGATAAATGCCCTTGCTGCGGCAGTACTGCGCGATCTCAACCTCGCTCAGCGGCGCCGTCTCCAGCACCACTCTGAACTTGTCGGCGCTCGACCATCGATCGCTCGTCTTGCCATTGCCCGGCATGAATTCCCCTGCATTACGTGCATTGCGCCGCCAGGTGTGCAGCGTCACCGTCGTGATGCCCGTCGCCCCCGACAACTCGATCACCGCTCGATTAAACGGCGGCATCATCTGTTCGACCGCCCACTCCCGCGTTCGCGCTGAATAACGCTTCATCTTCCATTCGCTATCCGCCCCCATGTTTGTATTAAAGTGATTCGGGTGACGCGACAACTAGTCTGACATGGAGGG
>NZ_JBAUSA010000037.1:0-2891 GCF_049581465.1 Caballeronia sp.
CCGTGTCGTGCCTGATGTCTCCTGCCTCATGCCGCCCATTGCATTGCGCTCGAATCCTTCGCAGGACGAGTGGCGACGAGCGGATTCAGAATGACAGAACGACAATGGGCGCACACCACCCAAACGGGTAGCTGAACTGACCGGCTTGGCGACGTGGTATCAACGATTTGGCAAGCCTCAGTAGCATTCGCTCGCTCAAGACCCGGCAAGGCCATTCGTCTTCGCCGCCATGATGAAGTCGTTCTCGTGAAGGCCCTTGATCTTTTTGGTCTGCCACGAAACCGTGGCCCAGCCCCAGCCAAAACACACATCGGGATGGTGTCCCTCGGCATCCGCGAGCTGCGCAACCCTCGCCACGAATTCGTAGGCTTGCGTGAAATCCTTGAAGCCGAACTTGCGCTCAATGCGGCGGCCCTCGTCAACCAGCGCCCAGCCGGGTGTCTGGGTTAGCAAATCGGCAGCCAGTGTTTGCGTGACAGGCGGAACGCCGCCGCGGCAGGGCACGCAGTGCCTGGACAGCAAATCGTCATTCATCGCACATTACCTCCGTTCGCATCAGTGACGGGGTCATTCGCACGACTACGATACGCCTAGGGGCGTCGTGGGAAAACCTCGATGAGGAGCGACCTTGCCAGCGAAAGCCCGGCTGCCCGCGAGCGCAACGCGTCCTGGTTCACCGGACTACAATCATTCAATGAAGGCGTCCCCGCCGGCCATGGTTGACAGGCCAGCAAAGGAGCAGGGTCGATGCGGTCGCAACTGACGTCCGGCGCGCGCTGGAGGCGCAATGCAATCGCGGTTGGGCTGGTGGTCCTTGGCCTGATCGTCGTCCAGCGCATCACGGGCCTCCTCGTCGACTGGCTGTGGTTTTCTTCCGTCGGCTATGGCGCCGTTTTCTCCACAATGCTTGCTGCCAAGGCGCTCCTGTTCGCCGCCGTGTTCGCGGTCTCGGCGGGCGCCATAGGGATGTCGGGTTTCCTCGCGCATCGCTACGCGAAGAGCCTTGGCCGCTCGCCGCCGTCTTTAGCGTTTTCGTCCAGTACTCCGGCGGTCATCATTGAACTGGCCGACCAGTTTTCGCCGCGCATTCCCTGGCGCTCCACCATCGCGGGCGTAGCCGTCGTGCTGGGGCTGCTCCTCGCCGTTGGCGAACTCTCAAGCTGGGACATGGCGCTTCGCTTCCTTCATCAAGTGCCCTTTGGCGAGCGCGATCCGATCTTTAACAAGGACATAAGCTTCTATCTCTTCACGCTACCCGCCTATATCGAGCTCAAGAACTGGCTGCTGCAGCTGCTCTTCTGCAGCGCGGTGGTCGCAGGCGCGATTTACGCGGTGCGTGGCGACGTCGCGCTGGAGCAACCACCGCGTGGGCTCTCCCCCGCCGCTTGCGCTCATGGTTCGGCGCTGCTCGGTTTGTTCTTTGTGCTGAAGGCCTGGTCCTACGGGCTCGATCGCTACTTGCTTCTGTATGGCGACAACGGCGTCGTGGTCGGCGCCAGTTATACCGACGTCCATGTCGAGCTACCGGTCCTGTGGCTGCTCGTCGGCGTTGCCGCTGCCGCATCGCTCGCCTCGTGGGCGAACATGCGCTGGAGGAACTATCGAATTCCTGCCGCCTCGGTGCTATTGCTGTTCGGCAGCTCGTTTGTGTGCGCCGAGATCTACCCGGCGCTGTTCCAGCGCTTCTATGTCAAGCCGAGCGAGCTAGAGCGGGAGACGCCCTATATCCAGCACAATATCGCGCTGACTCGGGAGGCCTACGGCCTCGGGCAGATCGCGGTAAAACCGTTCCCAGCCGAGCAAGGGTTGAATCTCGCCTCGCTGCAGGCCAATCGTCCGACCATCGACAACATCCGCCTATGGGATGTGCAGCCGCTGATGGATACCTACGCGCAGTTGCAAGAGATCAGGACCTATTACAAATTCCTCTCCGTGGACATCGACCGATACCGGCTTGACGCCGGGTATAGGCAGGTGATGCTGTCCGCGCGCGAACTTGAGCCAGACATGCTCTCGGCGAACGCCCAGACCTGGGTGAACCTGCATCTCCTGTTCACCCACGGCAACGGGGTCGTGATGTCGCCGGTCACGGAAAAATCCACGGAAGGCCTACCCTCCCTCTATCTGCAGGATATTCCGCCCGTCGCCAACGGTGGCCCGACCATCCGCGAACCGCGCCTCTATTTCGGCGGGAGCGGCGAGAGCTACGTCATCGTGAAAGGCACCGTACCCGAGTTCGACTACCCCAAGGGGACGGACAACGTCTACACGAATTACAGCGGGCGTGACGGTGTCGCCATCGGCAGCATGGCGCGGCGCAGCCTCTTCGCCTGGCAGTTCGACGACCCCAACATCCTACTGACCGGCTATACCACGGACCAGAGCCGGATCCTGCTGCACCGTAACATCCAGGACCGGGTGCGCACCCTCGCCCCTTTCCTCACCCTCGACCATGACCCGTACATGGTCGTGAGCGGCGGGCGCCTTTTCTGGATGCAGGACGCCTATACCACCAGCCAATGGTTCCCCTACTCCCAGCCGACTAACAGCGATGACACCAATTACATCCGCAACGCAGTCAAGGTGGTGATCGATGCGTATAACGGCACGGTCGATTTATATGTTAGCGATCCTACGGATCCCATCTTGCGGACGTACCAGCGCATCTTTCCTGGCCTGTTCAAGCCTTTGGACGCGATGCCGCAAGACCTGCGGCAGCATATTCGCTACCCCGAAGACCTGTTCCTGATCCAGGCGCAGCTTTATCGTGCGTACCATATGGACGCGCCGGAAGTCTTCTACAACCGTGAGGATCTCTGGCAGTTTCCCCGCGAATTGGCCGGCATCGATGGCGGCAATGCGCCCACGCCGATGACGCCTTACTACATGAT